>JAFAMK010000315.1 GCA_019233415.1 Vulcanimicrobiota bacterium | reverse complement strand
AGCTTGCCGAGGCTGCCCGTCGCGGCGAAGACGTACGACGAGCGGTCGTAGGTGCTGTACGACGCGGTCATGCGCGTGATCCACTGCTTCGTCGGTTCCAGCAGCCGGTAGTTGACCGCGCCGGCGATCGACCCCGCGTTGCCGCTGAAGTCGACGCTCGCGCCGCTGAACAGGTCGCTGCCGACCGCGCGCAGGACCGCGCCCTGCGAGGCACCGGTGATCTTCATTCCGCTCAGGCTGATCCCGGTCTGCGACTCGTCCATCCCGCGCAGCGAGATCGTGACCGAACCGTCGACGTCGCTGCTCTGGTTGACGCTGACGCCCGCGAGCTGGCCCAGCGCGTCGTTGAGCGAGTCGCTGATGCGCCGCACCGCGGAGCCTTCGTTGACGTCCTGGCTCGACGCGCTCGCGCTGCTGCGCGCCTGCACGTGGCCGATCTCGCCGATCGTCCGCGCGAGTTGCAGCGTCACCGTCACGCGCCGCCCGTCGGGAACCTCGACGTCGTTGAGCGACGCCGCCTGGTAGCCGCGCAGCTGCGCACGCACGCGGTAGATGCCGGCCGGCGCCTCCTCGAAGCGCAAGAGGCCACGGCGCGGGGTGAGAGCGCTGGTCTGCACCGGCCCAACCAGGAAGACCTCGGCGTTTTCGAGCGGCTCGTGCGTCGCCGCATCGACGACCAGGACGACCAATTCGCCGGGCGCGATCTGCGCCGCGGCGGGACGCGCCGCCGCGAGCACGACGAGAACCAGGGCGAACCCGCAGGCCGCCAGACGAAGGATCGAACGCGCCATTGCCTCCCGCTCCGCAGTTACCTAATAAATTAGGCCTAGTTCCTTAGGTGTAGCGGAAGTGAACCCTGCTTGCATGAGAGCGAGATGAAAGCTAGCGGCTTACGGTCCGCAGGTCGACGACGACGAGCAGGTCGTCGGGCGCGGCGACGGCGGCGGGCGAACGGCCTGCGAGCGCGGCCTCGACCGCGTCGGCGTAGGCGATCAGGCTGGGCGCGTACGGCGCGGCCGGGTGCGCGCGCACCTGTGCGGCGAGTGCACGCGCCGCCGTGTCGTCGCCGGCGGCGAGCGCGTGGAACGCGCCGAGCGCGTCCAGCTCCGCCTGAAACCACACCGCGGGCAAGACGCCGCGCGTCCAGTCGGGACGCGTCCAGCCGCGGCCGAGCGCGAGCGCGGCGCGCGCGTGGAGCGCCTCGCTCTGCAGCGCGATCGCCGGGATCGCGCCGGCGAGCGTCGCGATGCTGGCGTGGCGGAGCGCCAAGTCCGGATCGCCGTGCACGTAGGCGAGATAACCTTCGACCATCGTCGCGTAGCGCAGCGTGCGCACCGGCGAGCCGCCGCGCACCGCGCGCTTCGCCGCGGTGAGCCGTTCGCGCCAGTCGGCGATCGCGCGGTGGACGCCGAGGTGCGCGCGCGCGATCGCGGCGCGCACCAGCAGCGCCTCGTCGCTGCCGGCGGCGCGGACGGCCGCGTCGATCGCCTCCGCGAACGCGTCGATGCGCCCGCGCCGGCGCGCCTGCAAGCGCCACTGCGCCGCGAGGCCGAGCGCCGCCGCACGCCGCTCCGGCGGCGGTTCCGCGGCGAGCGACGCGCGCAGGTCGGCGACGAGTGCTTCCGCTTCGTCGTAGCGGCCGGCGGTTTCCAGCGCGGTCGCGCGCAGCACCTCCGCGGCAAACCGCTCGGCGCCCGTGAACGCAGCCACGTCGTCGCCGGTGGGGACGTCACCCGACTCAACGCGCAGGGTCAGCGCGGCGATACCGTCCGCGGCGCCGTCGTGTTCCGACCACAGCGCGCGCGCCCGGTCCGGCGCGAAGAGGGAGATCGCGTCGAGCAGCCCGGAACCGGGGCTCGGCGCCTGATCGTGCGCCAGCGCACGTTCGACCTCGGCCGCGACCGCTTCGATCGCAAATGAGCGGTAGCGGTGAAACTGGCGCTCCGAGAAGTGCAGCGCGTTGGCGACGCTGCGCGTGTCCTCGCCGCGCAGGTCGCAGCGGTAGACGATCTCCTTCAGCGCCGGATCGCCGGCAAGCGCCGCATCGACCGCGGCGAGCAGCGCTTTCCCGTCGTCCTCGGTCCCGTAGCGGCGGCGCAACGCCGGCATCGCGCTTTCCTTGCGCAGGACGTGCGGATGCCGCAGCCCGCGGAGCAACGCGCGGATTCGCGCATTCGACCACGCCATACAGCGAATCTCGACGCCGAGCGACCTGGTTACTGCCTGCCGGTCGCGAACGCCGCGTGAACTCGCCGTTCGCACCACGTTCCGACGCGGCCGGTAGGCTTGGCGGCGATGGGAACGTTCGCCCACATCGTCGTGGCCGTCGATGGTTCGGACCCGGCGCACCGGGCGACCGCATTCGCCGTGGAGCTTGCAGGCCGCGAAGGCGCCCGCGTCTCGTTTTGCAGCGTCATCGACCCGATGCCCGACGACGTCCTCTCCACCCTCGAAGAGCGCGCGCGCGCCGTGTGCAGCGCGGCGACGGCGAGCGCCGTCGCAGGCCGGGTCATCGCGAGCAGCACCGTGCTGCACGGCACGACCGCAACCGCGATCGAGCAGTTCGCACACGAGCGCTGCGCGGACGCGATCGTCGTCGGCGCACACGGGCGCAAGGGCTTCGCACCGCGCATGCTGGGCAGCGTCGCATCGTCGATCGTGCGCCACAGCCGCATCCCCGTCTTCACCGTGCGTGCGCACGCGACGCTCGACTCGTACGGCCCGGTCCTCGTCGCGGTCGACGACTCACCGCCGGCGCGCGCCGCACAGCGCGCCGCGATCGAGCTCGCGCGCTCGCAGCGCGCGGCGCTGCACCTGGTGCACGTCTTCGGCGACGGCGCGCACGACGCCGACCTGCGCCGGCGCGCACTGCAGCTCGCCGCCGGCCGCTTCGAAGACGCGGCGGACCGCGTGCGCGCGCATCCCGTCCCGTTCTCGACCGAGCTGTGCGAAGGCGAGCCGGTCGCCGAACTGCTCGCGGCGGCGAACCGCCACGGCGCGCGGCTGATCGCGAGCGGAACCCACGGCCGCGACGCGCAGGGGCGGCTGGTCCTGGGCAGCGTCACGGAAGGACTCCTGCGCGACGCGCCCGTCCCGGTGATGACCGTTCGCGCTTGACACGGCGCGCGTCCACAGCCGCTCCACAGCGCCGAGCGCAGGTTCCGGAAAACTTTGTAGAACGCGCGGCGGCCGGCGAGTAGGATCGTGTGCAGCGATGCCGCAGTACACCGTCTTCCTCACCAAGGGCACCTACGTCGTCGACGAGACCGACGCGCAGCGCATCCGCGAGGCCGTCGCGGCGAGCGCGCCGTTCGTCGAGGTCGCGGTCGACCTGCGCTGCGACGGCGTCGCGGCACATCGCGCGGAGATCGCGACCAAACACGTCGTCACGCTGGTGCGCGTCCCCGACGCACGCGTCGACGACGCGAAGGTGCGGCCGCTATTTGCCGCGTTCTGAGACGGCGGCCAAATCCTCGAACGCCGATGCGAGCGCTTCGTCGAGCAGCGCCCAGCGCACCGGGTCGGCGCGCTGCGCGGCGCGCAGGTCGCCGTTGAAGAACCACACCGCGTAGCGGCGGCGTGCCGGCTCCGGCGCCGCGGCGGCGCGTTCGTTCTGCTCGCGGCACTGCGCGCACACCAGGGCGACGAACCCGTCGACGACGAACGCGCGCAGCGCGTCGCTGAACGACGCCGCGCCGACCGCCTCGATCACCGCGAAGCGCCCGGGCTCGATCCCGTGCGTCGCGCTCAGCTCCGAGCGCTCCCACGCGAGCGCGACCTCGCTGCGCAGCTGCGCGGTCAGCAGGCCGTACCAGAGCTCCTTGCGCGCGTGCAGCGTCGGGTTCTTGCGAAAGTAGTCGCGCAGCTCGGCGGCGAGCCCCGTGCGGTACTCGAGGATCCACGCGCGCAGTGCCGCGTGGTCGCCGAAGGCGCGAAACGCGGGTGTCCCGCACTGCGCGCAGCGCGCCCGCTCGTCGCGCCGCTCGTGTTCGAGCGCGAGCCGCCGCGCCGGCGAGAGCTGCCAGCGCCTGGGACGTGCCAGAGGTGCGTCGTCCATCGCGGACGGCCCGCCTTGGCACCCTGGGGCCGAAGCCCTTTCGAACGAGCGTTCGAACGCCGGCTGCTCAGGCCTCCGAGGCCGCGCGGCGGAGCAGATCCCAGGCCAGTGCGACGTCGTCGCGCGTCGTGCGCTCGTTGCCGATCGCGACGCGCAGGACGAGCCGTCCGTGCAGCCGCGTCGAGCTCAAGAACACCTCGCCGGTCGCGTTGACCGCGTCGAGGATCGCCTGATTGCGGGCGTCGACCGCCGCGGCGTCTTCCGCCGGATCGGGTTCGTAGCGGAAGCACACGACCGAGAGCGGGTGCGGCGCGACGACCTGCCAGCCCGGCTCGGCTTCGATCCACGAGGCGAGTTCCTGCGCGAGCGCGATGTGCCGGCGCAGCCGCTCCTGCATCCCGTGCACGCCGTACGTCCGCAGCGCGAACCACAATTTCAGCGCACGGAAACGCCGCCCGAGCTGCAACCCGTAGTCCATGTAGTTGTGCACGCCGGTCTCGAACGTGACGAGGTAGTCGGCGGCGAGGCTGAACGCGCGCCGCAGTACGTCCACGTCGCGCACGTACAGCACGGACAGGTCGACCGGGACGAACATCCACTTGTGCGGGTTCACGACGAGCGAGTCCGCGTCGTGCGCGGGGTCGAGCAACCAGCGAAACTCCGGCAGGATCGCGGCCGGCCCGCCGTACGCCGCGTCGACGTGGAGCCACACGCCGCGCTCGCGCGTCACCGTGCGGATCGCGGCGACCGGATCGCTCGCGGTCGTCGACGTCGTGCCGACCGTCGCGACCGCGCACATCGGGATGCGCCCGGCCGCGCGGTCGTCGTCGATCGCGCGCGACAACGCCTCGGGCAGCATCGCGAAGTCGTCGCCGACGGGGATTTTCACGACGTTCTCGCGCCCGATTCCGAGCGCGATCGCGCCCTTCTCGATGTGCGAGTGCGTGTGCTCGGTGATGTAGACGCGCAGCGGCGGGAGATCGGCGCGCCCGGCCATGCCGCGCGCGCGGATGTCGAGGTCGAGCGACTCGCGTGCGGCGGCGAGCGCGGTGAACCCGCCGATCGACGCCGTGTCGTAGACGATCCCGTGGAATGCGTCCGGCAGCCCGAGCATCTTGCGCAGCCACGCCAGCGTGACGTCTTCGAGTTCGGTCGCGGCCGGCGAGGTGCGCCACAGCATCGCGTTGACGTCGAGCGCCGCGGCGAGCGCCTCGGCGAGCACGGTCACGCGCGCCGCACTGATCGCGAAGTAGGCGAAGAAGCGCGGGTGGTTCCAGTGCGTGATCCCCGGCAGCACGAGCCGTTCGAAGTCGGCGAAGATGCGCTCGAACGGCTCCCCGTCGTCCGGCGCCTCGCCCGGCAGGGCCCGCACGAGGTCGCCCGGCTGCGCCCGCGAGAGCACCGGATACCGGTACGGATCGCGGTAGTACCCGTCGATCCAGGCAGCGACCCGCGCGAACGCCTCCTGAAAGGCGGGATCGGCGTCGGTCGGGCGCTCGGGCGAGGTCGGCGAAATCACGGTCCTGCCGTTTTGGTCGTGGAGGCCGCCCGCGCCCTCCCGCGCAAGAAATCCCCATGAAATACCGCACGCTGCCGAATTCCGACGTGACCGTGAGCGAGGTCGGGTTCGGGCTTTGGACGACGTCGACCGGATGGTGGGGGGAGACCAGCGACGACGATGCGGTGGCGATGCTGCACGAGGCGCTCGACCTCGGGATCACGACGTTCGACGCCGCGGATACGTACGGCAACGGGCGCAGCGAGGAGCAGCTCGCCAAGGCGTTCGCCGGCAAGCGCGACAAAGTCGTGTACGCGACGAAGTTCGGCTACGACTGGTACCCCCATGCCGGCGAGCGCAAGGGCCAGAACGAGATCGAGCAAGACTTCTCGCCGGACTTCGTCCGCTTCGCGCTCGAACAGTCGCTGAAGCGCCTGAAGACCGATTACATCGACGTGTGGCAGATGCACAACGCGCGCATGGAGCAGGTGCAGGACGGCACGCTGATCGAGCTGCTCGACGCGCTGCGGGCCGAAGGCAAGATTCGCACCTGGGGCATCGCGCTCGGACCCGCGATCGGCTGGCTGTGGGAAGGGATCGAAGCGGCGCGGCGCAACGCGCCGATGGTTCAGATGATCTGGAACATGCTCGAACCGTTCCCCGGCAACGAAATGGTCGACGCCGCGAACACCTTCGGGACCGACACGACGTACTTCATCCGCGTCCCGCATAGCTCGGGGATGCTCGAAGGGAAGTACACGGCCGAGACGGTCTTCCCGCCGACCGATCACCGCAGCCACCGCCCACGCTCGTGGCTGGTCAACGGCATCAAGAAGGTCGAGACGCTGCGCTTCTTGGAAGAGCCGGGCCGCACGCTCGGGCAGGCCGCGATCCAGTGGCTGCTCGCCGAGCCGCGCGTGATGACGGTGCTGCCGAATATCTACGACCGCGCGCAGCTGCGCGAGTTCGCCGCCGCACCCGACACGCCGCGCTTGACGCGCGACGAACTGGACCGCATCGCGGAATTGACGAAGACGAACTTCGGCGTCGGACCGGAGCAGAACCGCTACAAGGGGACGATGGAGCCGCCGTCCGGCACCGTCCTGCAGGTGCACGCATGATGACGAACCAGCGCGAGACGATCCACACGACCGCCGCGCCCGAGGCGATCGGGCCCTATTCGCAGGCGGTCGGCGTCGGCCGGTTCGTCTTCACCTCGGGCCAGATCGCGCTCGACCCGGTGACCGGGAGCCTCGTCGACGGCGGGATCGAGGCGCAGACGCGCCAGGTGATGGCGAACCTCGCCGCGGTGCTCGCCGCCGCCGGGCTGACCTTCGCCGACGTCGTCAAGACGACGATCTTCCTGATCGACATGAACGACTTCGCCGCGGTGAACACCGTCTACGGCGAGTCGTTCGAGGGCGCCGCGTTTCCGGCGCGCTCGACCGTCGCGGTCGCCGCGCTCCCGCGCGGTTCGCGCGTCGAGATCGAAGCGATCGCGCGACGGCGCAAGCGCTAGCCGCGGCGGTCGCGTGGCCGGCGCGCGGTCGACGCGCGCACGACCAGCTCGGTCGGGACGACTTCGGTGACGGCGGGTGCGGCACCGTTGCCGATCGCGACCTCGACCGCGCGGCGCGCCATCAGCGTCATGTTGGAGCGCACCGTCGTCAGTGACGGCACCGCCGCGCTCGCGAACGGGCTGTCGTCGAAGCCGACCAGCGAGATGTCGCTCGGAACGCGAATCCCGTTCTCGTGCAGGACGTCCAGCGCGCCGAGCGCGGCGTCGTCGGTCAGCGCGAAGACCGCGGTGAGGTCGGGCGCGCGCCGCAGCAGCTCGATCACGCGCTCGCCGCCCGAACGCCGGCCGTCGGTGTGTTCGACGAGCACGGGGTCGAGCGTGAGCCCGCGCTCGGCGAGCGCGTCGCGCACGCCGTCGAGCCGGTCGTTCGAGCCCGCCAGCAGCGGCGGCCCGGCGAGCACGCCGATGCGCCGGTGGCCGAGGTCGAGCAGGTGTTCCGTCGCGCGCTTCGCGCCGCCGACGTTGTCGGGGACGACGAGGTTGTCGCGCAGGTCGCGGCGTCCGGTCAGCACGATGCGCCCGCGCGCCTTGCGGTACGGTTCCAGTTCCGCTTCGAGCCGCTCGACGTAGTCGACGTCGTCGAAGCCGGAACCGGCGAGGATCAGCGCGCCGACGCGCTGCGCGCGAAACTCGCGAATCAGCCGAAACTCGCGCTCCGGCTCGCGCCGCGCGTTGCCGACCGTGATGAGCCAACCGTTCTCGTGCGCGGCGTCGTCGATCGCGCGCATGAATGCCGTAAAACTGTCGAGCACGTCGGCGACGACGACGCCGATCACCCGGCTGCGCGACGCGCGCACGTCGCGCGCCGCCGCATCACCGGCGTAGTCGAGTTCGGCGGCGGCTTGCAGCACGCGCTGACGCAGCGCGTGGCTCACCGCATGCCCGCTCGGGCTGATCGCACGCGACGCCGTCGCAACGGACACCCCGGCTCGCCTTGCCACGTCGACAAGGCGTGCCGCGCGCGATTCACTCTGCTCGTTGATCGCCGCCCCTCCCTGGGCAGCGTTTTGTTCGTTGTGCGCCGACGGCCTTCCATGCGTCTGCGCGTACCAAAAACGTGTCAGACGCGCGCCGCCGTTACGGTTTGCCCCATCCGAAGAGCCGGTCGACGACGCTCGTCAGCGTGATGTATGCGCCGCGGTGCGACGGCGTCGCGGAGAGCGACGGATCGGCGGTGCCGCGCAGGTTGTAGCCGACGCCGAGACGCACCTGATCGCCGAGCCGCATCCCGGCTTCGACCGCGTACGCCGTCGTGCTCGCGCCGCCGATGCCGCGCACGTCTTCGCGCCGCGCCTCGGCGCCGAGGTCGAGCCGCGAGCCGATGCGCTGCACCGCGCGCAGGCCCGCCAGCGAGCTGTGCGCTGCGTAGTACGAGTCGCCGTCGGTCTTGTATGCGTAGCGCCCGACGACGTCGGTGCGGTTGCGCACGTGCAGCACTTGTTCGAGCGAGAGCACGCCGCTCTGCGTGTTCGTCACCGCGCCGGTTCCGTCGCGGCGGTCGAACTGCAGCAGCGTCACGCCGTCGTCGCTCTTCGAAGGGCGCCACGCGAGGCCGACGCGCTCGTCGGCCTGGTCGGCACCGGACGAACGCGCGTCGTTGACGCTCGCGAACAGCGAGAGGTCCGCCGTCAGCGAGCCGACCGCCGCGAACGAGAGCGACACACCGGCACCGCTCCCGGTCCGCACCTGCGTCGAGCCGCTCGCGCGGAAGCGGTTCGCCGGATCGGCGTACGAGAGCGTCGCCCCGTACAGGTCGAAGCCGCCGGCGGTCGTGCCGGTCGCGAGCGCATGCTGGAAGAACATGTCGCCCTTCGTGCGGCCGATCGCGAGCCGCTCGCGCACGCCCATCGTGGCGTACATGTCGTCGCCGCTCGCGCCATGGTCGATCATGTACGACGAGTCGACGGTCGTGTTGTTGCCGAGGCTGCGCGCGAGGCCGAACTCGGTCGCGTGCGTCCCGCCGGTCGGCGCGGTCAGCGCCTGCGTCGCGGCGGCGAAGCTCTGGACCGGTGCGGCGCTCCAGCGCTCGCGCAGGTATGCGCGCCCGCCCTTGCCGAGATCGTACGTGACCTGGGCGTCCGTTTGCGCGGGCTGCACGTCGTTCACGCCGCCCAGCGTCTGCACGCGGTTGACGCTGACGTCGAGCGTGGTCGTCATGCGCCAGTCGGCGCCGAGCGACGCCTGCGTCGACGACTGGTTCGACGACGAGGTGGACGTGTACGGCGCCGCCGTCGCGCCCGGCGACGGCAGGATCGCGACGGGGTTGCTCGTCCCCAGCGTCTGCCCGTTTGCCGCGCTCGTCGCGAGCCGCCGTTCGAGCGACGCGGTCAGCGCGAAGCGCTTGGTGATCGCGCGCCGCGTGCGCAGCGAGGCCGTCGTCTGCGTGCTGCCGACGACGCCGACCCCCGCGTTGGCCTGATGGCCGAGGTCGAAATCCAATTCGCCCGAGCCGCCGGCGTAGCGGTGCGCGTAGGTCATGCGCTCGTTGAGCAGCCCCGGCGTCGAGAGCCCGCCGAACGGATCGTTGTAGCCGGCGTCGGTGCGGTCGAAGAGCAACGAGAAGCGGTCGGCGCCGAGCGCGCGCGTCAGCTGGCCGTGGAACGCGTTCCCGCCCGCGCCGGTGACCGGCGCGTCGGCCGAGGTCGCGAGCAGCGCGCCGCGGCTCGACGCGTGCGCGAGCTGCCACGTACCGCCGTGGAAGCTTCCGCCCAGGTCCTGCGATGCGAGGGTGACGTTGCCGGCACCGGTCGTGTCGTTGACGTAGCCGAAGCCGAGCTTGACCGCGTGGTTCGGGCCGAACGCCGCCTCGGCGCGGCCGCCCAGCGTGCGCGCCGCGTTGCCGGGCGCGTCGTACTCGTAGGTGACGACGAGCTGGCGCGGGTTGAACGCCTCGTCGAACGGGAGCGGAATCTCGATGAAGTGCAGCTGGCCGGTCGAGTACTCGAGCGAGTAGTCGACGCCGCGCGTCAGCGCGGTCTGCCCGATCACGGCGCCGGTGCGCGGGTCGAGCGTCGCCAGCATGATGACTTCCGAGCCGACGACGATGTTCGGGCGCAGCGTGATCCCGTTCGCGAGCCCGCTCGGCGCGAAGACGCGCCGGTCGTAGCCGACGTCGTTGCGCGCGGCGAAGAGCGACGCGCGGCGCGTCTCGCCGCCGAGCTCGAGCTTCGCGCCGTCGACGAGCTGATCGAATCCGCCCAGACCGCCGCCGTTCGCGTCGCCGGTGCGCGCACGGAACTCGCCCCACAGCGCCGACGCCTGGCCGTTGTCGACGCGCGCGAAGAGATGATCGCGTGAGAGCGCGTCGTCGCGCCGCGTGCTGGCGTCGCCGGTGATCGCGTACGGACGGTCAGCCGGATCGCCCTGATACGTGCCGAGCGCGCCGCCGGTGTCGGCGGTGCGCTGCAGCGTGTCGGCCGTGTCGTACGCGAACGTCGCGAGCGACGAGCCCATCTTCCCGCTTCCGAACAGCGCGACGCGGCCGCGGCGCGAGTTGGTTCCGTCGGGCTGGTCGTCGGGCGCGCCCGGAATCCCCGGCACCGCGCCGACGCCCGCGCTGATGAGGCCAGAAACGAACGGGCGCCGCAGGTTCGGCTGCAGGAAGAAGCGCGCTTCGTGCGTCGCGTCGCCGCACTCGGTGCGCAGCATCACCGCGCCCGGCGTGAGCCCGGGGACGAGCCGCAGCAGCGCGGCGCCGTGGGCGTCGAGCGCGACGTCGAGCGTCTGCCGGTTGCCGGTCGAACCGTGCGCGCCCGGCGACGGTGAGGGCGCCGGCGTCGGACTCGCATCCGGGTCGGACGGTTCGGCGGCGGTGACGCGCTCGAGCCGCGCGTCGCCCTGCAGGAGCGTGACCTGCACGACGCTGCCCGAGGCCGCAAGATGCCCCCACGAGTCGCGTCCTTCGACCTTCACGAAGTCGGCCGACACGCCGTCGGCGCGGAACGGGCCGCTCGCGCTCACCACGAGCGACGACGGACGGCCGGGTCCGAAGACGCGGTGCAGCGTCGTCGCGCCGCGCGCGCCCGCGGCGCCGAGCGCGGTCAGCGCGAGCACGTTCGGGCCCGGCTGCAGCACGACGCCGTAGTACGTGTAGCGCGTGACGCCGGTCTTCGTGTCGACGGTGCGCTTTCCGATCCGCGAGAACGGCACGACGGCGTCGCCGACTTTCAACTCGACGCCCGCGCCTTTGACGGTCTGCACCTCGACCGCCGCCGCCGTCCCCGGCGCGACGTCGTCGTCGGCCGGCGAAACCAGCGACGACGGCAGCTCGCCGGTCGCGGTGAACGTCAAGTGCGTCAGGTCGCCGCCTTCCGGCGCCTTCGGCTGCGTCTGCGTCGCGACCGCCGCGTCGGCATCGGCCGACGCCGCTTCGGGTGCAGCGTTCTCCGCGGCGGCAGCCGCGACGGCCGGCTGCGACGACGTCACGGGAAGCGGCGACGCAGCGGCGACCGCCGCGGGCGTCGTCTCGTCGGCCGAGGCGCGCGGAATCTCGCCCGCCGCGTCGACGTCGACGGTCGAGAGCAGGATGCCCATGATGACGCACGCGACGCCGCTGCGGCGAATGCGTCCCCGCCCGATCGTCATGGCGCGGGCTCCAGGGCGAAGTTGACGTCGTGCATCAGCCCCGCGTCGTACAGGCCGTGCAGCAGCCGCTGCAGGCTGCGCGGGCTGTCGTAGCGGCGGTCGTCGTACGCGCGCGCGCCGGAGGGCAGCGTCGTCGCGTCGACGCGCAGCACGTGCTGACCCGGATGGACCGACGGGAACGTGAAGCGCCCGTAGTTGTCGGTCGTGACCGACGAGCCGTCCTCGAGGTACACGCGCACGCCGGGGACGCCGCGGTCACCGTCGCGGAAGCGGCCGGTGCGCGCGGTGTCGACGAAGACGCGGCCCGTGATGACGATGCGGTTGCCGAGCGCGCCGGCGACGACGCGCGTGTCGGCGCTCGCGGCACCGTGAACCACCGCGCCGGAGTTTGCGACCGCATCGACGTCGACGACGTTGATCAGCGTCGCACCGTCGGCGGTGAACGGCATCACGACGCACGCGTAGGTGATCGTGTGCTGCACGTTCAGCGACGGGAACGTCCAGGTGAGGATGCGTCCCTCGCGCTGCGGTTCGACCGGCACGCCGTCGACGCGCGCGGTTCCTGGCGCGTACACGACACCGGCCGGCAGCGTGTCGACGACGCGCGTCGCGCCGAACTGCGCGCCGCTGTTCCCGACCTGCACGGTGTAGAGGAGGCGGTCGCCGCCCGAGGCGACGTCACGGTCGACGGTCTTGCTGACCGCGAGCGGATGCGGTGAGAACATCGGCATGTTTCCCAGCAGCCCGAAGATCTCGCTGAGCGAGACGGAGTTGGTAACGACCAGTGTGAAGCCGCCCGGCGTCGCAAGGAGCTGGTCGTCGATCTCCTTCAGGGTGGCGTTGTAGAGCAGCCCGGTGGCGTCGGGGCTGATCGTGACCTCGATGCGGCGGTCCTTGTAGCCCGGTGCGCTGATGTCGAGCTCGTACTGCGCAGGCTGCGCCGCGCTGCCGAGCTGCGTCTGGTTGAAGACGAAGCTGTAGGCCCCGTCGCCGCCGGTCGTGTAGGGGTTGGCGTTCGCATTGTTCGGCGGAAGGCCGCCGACCGGAACACCGATCAGCGCGTCGAGCGGGGAGCGCGTCAGCGACGTGCTCGCCGACGACGACCCGATCGTCGGAAGCGGGATGACGGCCTTGGTCTGCCAGTCGCGCAGCGTGAGCACCGCGCCGCTGACCGGGGAGCTCGCGCCGGCGTAGCCGTCGTAGACGATGTTGCCGAGCCCGACCAGCACGCTCGCCGGCGTCGTCGGGATCGCGGGGATGCCGTCGGCGCTGATCGCGGCGACGTTGACGTAGGTCGCGCCGGCGATCGTCCCGCTCTGCACGGTCGCGTCGAACGTTAGCACTTCCATCGCGCCGGCGGCGAGCGTCCCGACCTTCACCGTCAGCCGCTGGCCGGTGAGCGACGCCGACGCGGCGGCGTTGACGCCGTTCAGCGCAGCCGTCTGCGGCAGCGCGGTGATCCCTGCCGGCACGTCGTCGGTCACGACGACGTTGGTGGCGGCGGAGCCGCCGTAATTCTTGAAAGAGATCGAGTAGGTGACCGTCTCGCCGGGGTTGGCGGTGTGCGTGCGCACCTGGTCGACGAGCTTCGTGATCGACGCGCTGGGGCCGGTCGGCCCCGCGATCGACGCACCGGCCTGCGTCGTCGCCCACTCCTTGCCGTTGTCCGACACCAAACCGTTGGCCGCCGCCGTGTTCGTCGAACGGGCGGTCAGACTGATCGGGAAGGTGGTGCCGACCGCGACGCCGGCGGTCGTGAGGACAACTTGCACGTGGATCGAGTCACCTGGCTGGAGGGTCGGTGAGGTCGTCGTTCCGACGGTGATCGGAAGCGGCCCCGACGAGGTGAGGAAGGCGGCGGACTGAATCGCGCCGGCGCCCGTCGTCAGCGCTTGAATCGTGTACGCGTCGGCGACGTTGCCGGTGTTGGTGATCGTGAACGTCCGCGTGATCGGCGTTCCGACCGGATAGCCTTCGCTGGCCGGGTCGACCGCCGTCTCCTTGGGGGAGACGACGATCGACGAGACGGCTGCGATCGAGATCGAGACGGTGTTCGACTGCGCTCCGTACTGCAGTCCGTGGACGTCGCCGTACTGCGCGGTCGCGGTGTTCTGGATGACGAGCCCGGCGGGAGACGCCTCGCCGGTCGCTGACACCGAAGCAGTCAGCGACACGGCGAGGCCCATCGCGCGCACGAAGCGCCCGAAGACTCCCGACACGGTAGCGTTACTTGACCTGAACCTTGAACGTGCACGTTCCCGAGGCGCCGGCCGCCAGCGCACCGACCGTGTCGGTGAACTTCGACGAGCCGACCGCGCCCGGTCCGGGGTTGTAGCCGCCCAGCGTGCCGCCGGTCGAGTCGACCGGAGCCGCGAAGAGGCCGTTCGTGTTCGTGAACCAGTTGTTCACGTACGCGGTACCACCCGAACCACCCGATGCCGTGCCGTCTTCGGTGATGACGAACGAGCTCGCGTTGAGCGTGACGTCGTTCGTGCCGCCGGTCGGCGCGACGTTCAGATACGTGATCGTGTACTGGACGCAGTCGCCCGGGTTGACGCTCGCCGAACCCGGCGTGAACGTCGTCGCCGACGCGCACGGCTGCCCGAGGGCGACCGAGAGCGACTTGGTGAGCTTCACGAACCCGCCGACGAAGATCTCGTCGAGGGTGATGTTGCTCTTGGTGTTGTCGTTACCCGACGTCGCGGTGATCGCATCACCGTACGGCGCATACGAGTTGAACGCCGTGATGCTCGCCGGCGGCGTGTAGATCACGCGGTAGTTCTGCGTCGCACCCGACGGCACGCAGACGGTCGTGATCACCGTACCGGCCGTGACCGCGCCGCAGCTTCCGCTGGCGGTCTGGCCCGCGCTCTGGAACTGAACCGTCCACCCCGCCGGGAGCGCCGTCAGGCCCGTGCCCGTCGCCGCGCTCAGCGTGTAGGTGTCGTCCTTGTTCCCGGTGTTCTGGAGGGAGTTCGTGAAGGTGATCGCCGCGGCGCTCGCCGGGACGCTCACCGTCGAGCCGTTCACCGCCGACAGGATCGTCCCGCCGTTGGTGTACGAGACCGCGGTGTAGTCCGTGTTCGTCGTCGTATCCGGACCGGTCGCACCCGGGAAGCCGTTCGGACCGTTGAGCACCGAGCTCGCGACCGGCGAACAGGCCGAGGTCACCTGCGCGGAACCGGTCAGCGTGCCGTTCGTGTTCGCGATCGCCGGAGCGGTCTGCGCCGCCGTCGCGCTG
Source organism: Vulcanimicrobiota bacterium (assembly GCA_019233415.1). Taxonomy (GTDB): domain Bacteria; phylum Vulcanimicrobiota; class Vulcanimicrobiia; order Vulcanimicrobiales; family Vulcanimicrobiaceae; genus Vulcanimicrobium. The sequence continues at coordinate 8,289 of JAFAMK010000315.1, read as the reverse complement.
CCGTTGTTCTGCACCGACTGGAACGTGATCCCCGGACCTTCGATGAAGCCCGTCTGGTCGGCGTAGATCGAGTTGACGACGTTGGTGACCGCGTTCGGGTTCGCCGCGCCCGCCGCGGTCGAGCCGTTGATCGTGAAGGTGAACGCGAGCTGCGCCTGCGCGGCGGTCACGCTGCCCTGCGACGAGCCGGGGTTCGAGGCGCCGAACGAGCCGGTGATCGCCGAGGACGGGATGAAGACGCCGATGTAGACCGCGCCGGCCTGCGTCGTCGTCCACGTCGTCCCGTCGGTCGAGTAGATGAAGGCCGCGCCGGTCGGCTGCGTCACGAAGGACGGGGAGCCGTTGAGCGTCAGCTGCGTCGCGTTGTACGAGGGCAGCTTGTCGGTGACGACGACGCCCGCGCCGGTGATCCCCGAGCCGGCCGGCAGGCCCGCGCGGTTGACCGCGACGACGTTACGGCCGCCGCCGTTGTTGACGCGGACCGTGTACTGCACCGTCGGTGCGGCGGCGGTGCCGCCGACGACCGCGAGCTTCTGCAGGTCGAGACGCGCGTCCGAGACGACGTTGTCGTTGTACTGGCCGACGACGGTCGACGAGGTCTGCTGCGTCGTCCCGCTGCCTGCCGGCTGCGTGATGTTCGGCGTCAGCTTGGTCGTGATCGTGCCGCTCGCGCCCGCGTTGGCGTTGTACGAGACGCCGATCTGGATCGTGGCGCTCGTCGCGATGAGGAACGGCGTCGAGCCGGTGTCGCCGCTGTTCAGGTACGTGTTCAGGGCGGCGATCGAGGCGAACGTACCGCTCAGCGTATGACCGTTGGCCGCGGTACCGCTCACCGTGTAGGTGGTGAAGGTGCCCTGGCCGGCGGTGACGCCGTCGTCGGTGCTCTGGACGCCGGTCAGCGCGAAGTAGCCCTGGCCGTTACCGGTGTTGGTCAGCGTGTAGGTGTCGGTCATCGCGCCGCCCGGGCTGACCGTGTTCGAGCCCGGCGAGGTCGACGGCGGAGCGATCGTCAGCGACGGCGCGTTCTGAACCGTCGTGGTGACCGTGTTCGACTGCGAGTTGTAGGTGTTGGTGCCGTCCGAGTAGGTGGCAGTCGCGGTGTTGCTGATCGCCGTACCGGCCGCGGTCGCAGCGAAGGCGGGAACCGCCGTCGCAAGACCCAGGCCGACGACGACCGGCGCGAACACGACCGCGCACGCACGCAGCAGCGATCGCACGTGCGGGTGCATCGAGCGGGTTCTCCCTTCCATGGAGGTGTGCGGGTCCGGCGTCATTTGACGCGGACCTCGTAGCTGTAGCCGAGGCTTCCGTGCGCGGCGAGCGCGCCGTCGGTCACGAAGCGGACCGCCGTATAGGTAGCAGGATCGGCCTTCTTGACGACCGTCGTCCCGTCGGGGCGCTTGACGGTCACGGTCGGCGCGGCCGACCACGTCTTGCCGCCGTCGAGCGAGAACTCGGCGTGCGCGCGCACGGCGCGAGCCGACCCGTCGACGTACGACGTCCCGGCCGGGATCTTCCCGACGGGGACCAGGCGCAGCGCCGGCGAGTCGCCGGCGTTGTTCGCGACGATGTCGTACTGGATCTCATCGCCGGACTTGGGTTGGGTTTTCTCGACCGGGGTCAGGGTCGTGTGGCCGTCGGCGGCCTTCGTCACGACCGCGCCGGTCAGCTTGAGCGTGACGCTCGGCTTAGCTGACGCGATCCCGGGCAGGATCAGCGCGAGGACGACGAGCGACGACGCCGCGATGCTACGCATCTGAGTGATCTCCTCGTAACGTGCGGAACGCCGCTACTCGGAACGTGCAGCGGCCGTCGGCAATCCTAGCAGGGCCGTAGGCCCTACGTCAGTGCTGAGGTGGCTGCACACCAAAAAGAAAACGGGCCGTTGACGGCCCGTTTACATAACGTCAAGATTTGAGCTAAATCACGCTAATCGTCAAGATCGCTTTACGCTACTGCGGCGGCAGGAGCGCCATGTCGGCCTGCGCGGCGTGCACGACGATCGGCTCTTCCGAGGCGATTGCGAAGCGGTACTGCTCGCGCGCCAGCGGGATCTTCCCTTGCAGGTTGTACGTCACGGCCAGCATGTAGTGAAGGCGGCCGTCGTCCGATGCGACGCTCAGGCCTTTGAGGTATGCGGCCTCGGCGAGCGGGAAGAGCCGGTGCTCGTTGTAGTCGTAGCCGAGGTCGATGTACGCCTCGGGACGCATCGGGTCGGCCCGGATCGCGCGGTTGTAGTAGGTGATCGCGGTCTTCCAGTCGCCCTGCGCGTCGTAGATGTAGCCGATGTCGACGAGCGCTTCCGTGCCTTCGGGACGGAGCGCCAGCGCGCGGTCGAGCTGGGGACGCGCGGTCGTCACGTCGTTCTTCTCCAGGTACGCCTCGCCGAGGTTCACGACCGCCGGGTAGTAGTTGCCGTCGATCGCCAGGCACGCCTTGAGGTTCGCGATCGCGGCGTCGACCTGGTTCAGGTCGACCTGCGCGTTCGCGACGTCGACGCGCGCACCGCACGACTGCGGCCGGATCGTCGCGACGTGCGCGAACGCGTCGAGCGCGGCCTGGTAGTGGTGCAGCGTCCGCTCCGCCTGGCCCAGCTCCGTCCACTTCGCGGGATCGAACGGATGCTGCTCGGTGTCGTAGTGCAGCGTCGACATGTACTGCTGCAGGTCGCCGGCGCGCTTGTGGATCAGCACCAGGCCCGTGTAGCCGGTCTTGCTCGGCAGGCTCTGCTGGAACTCCGCGATCGCGTCGTTGATCCGGTCCTCGGCGGCGTAGAGCGCGCCGAGCCGGCCGTGCGTCTCGCGGTCCTGCGAATCGACGGCCAGGACGGTCTTCCAGACACGCTCGGCCTTGGCGAAGTCGGGGACGCGGAAGTAGAGGTCGCCGAGCAGACGGCCGGCCGCGGCATCCCCCGGGTGCGCGTCGACGTACGGGGCGAGCCCTGCGATCGCGCCCTTCGTGTCGCCGGCGGCGACCTTCGCTCGGGCGGCGTCGAGGACGGTCGGATCGTTCGCCGGCGGGACGAGGGTGATCGTCGTCTCGGTCGCCAGGACCGGCCCAGCCTGGGCCGCGACCAGCGCGGCAACGGCGGTGAGGACGGACAGCAGGCGCATGACGGACGCTCCTTCCCGGGGCGACGAACACCGAAAGTATACGTTGAATATCGGCTGGAACCTAGTGCCATTTCGGCCGCTTGACGCACATCCAACGGACGGTTGCGACCTTTCTCGCGGAGTGCCCGGCCCGGGACCCGACGAAACCTTCCGTTGCTATGACGACCACGAAGACGAACGGCTCGGTCGGGCGCACCCGCGTCGAGACCGACTCGATGGGGAAGATCGACGTCCCCGACGACAAGTACTACGGCGCGCAGTCCGCGCGCTCGCTGATCCACTTCGACATCGGCGACGACACGACGCCGCGCGACGTGATGCCGCGCGAGATCATCCGCGCGATGGCGGTCCTCAAAAAAGCCGCGGCGCTGGTCAATCGCGACCTCGGCAAGCTCGACGAGGACAAGACGAAGCTCATCGTGACCGCCGCCGACGAAGTCATCGCCGGCAAGCTGGCCGACCACTTCCCCCTGCGCGTCTGGCAGACCGGTTCCGGCACGCAGACGAACATGAACGTCAACGAGGTCATCTCGAACCGTGCGATCGAGATCGCCGGCGGCGAGAAGGGTTCGAAGAAACCCGTTCATCCGAACGATCACGTCAACATGTCGCAGTCGTCGAACGACACGTTCCCGACCGCGATGCACATGGCCGCGGCCGAGGCGATGGTCGCGATGCTCCCGGCGGTCGAGAAGCTGCGCGACGCGCTCGACACGAAGGCGAAGCAGTGGAAGGACATCGTCAAGGTCGGCCGCACGCATCTGCAAGATGCGACGCCGCTGACGCTCGGCCAGGAGTTCTCCGGCTACGTCAGCCAGCTCGACCGCGACCTGAAGCGCTGCCGCCAGTCGCTGGACGACCTCTACGATCTCGCGATCGGCGGAACCGCCGTCGGGACGGGGCTCAACGCGCATCCCGAGTTCGCCGAGCGCGCCGCGAAGAAGATCGCCGAGCTGACGGGCCTGCCGTTCCGCTCGCACCCGAACAAGTTCGCCGCGCTCGCCTCGCACGACGAAGTGGTGGCGGCATCGGGCTCGCTCAAGACGCTCGCGGCGTCGCTGATGAAGATCGCCAACGACGTGCGCTGGCTCGCGTCTGGACCGCGCGCCGGGATCGGCGAGCTGATCCTGCCGGAGAACGAGCCCGGTTCGTCGATCATGCCCGGCAAGGTCAACCCGACGCAGTCGGAAGCGATGACGATGGTTTGCGTCCAGGTGTTCGGCAACGACGTCGCGATCGGGTTCGGCGGCTCGCAGGGCAACTTCGAGCTGAACGTGTTCAACCCGGTGATGATCTACAACTTCCTGCACTCGTGCCGGCTGCTGCAGGACGCGTGCACGATGTTCCGCGAGCACGCCGTCGAAGGGCTCGAAGCGAACGAGCCGGTGATCGCGAAGTACCTCGCCGAGTCGCTGATGACGGTCACCGCGCTCACGCCGAAGATCGGCTACGACAAGGCGGCCGAGATCGCGAAGAAGGCGCACCACGAGGGCACGACGCTCAAGGAAGCGGCGCTCGGCCTCGGCTACATCGGCAGCGAAGACTTCGACAAGGCCGTCGTCCCGGCGAACATGACCCATCCGTAAAACCCGTCACCCTGAGCTTGTCGAAGGGGCGTACCAGAAAAAGATGAGCCCTCCGTGAAGACGGGGGGCTTCTTCTTTCGTCGTGGAACCGGTCGGCGATGATCGTGCGGCGTCTTCTCGCCGGCGTGCTCCTGGCCGGGCTCGCCGTCCCCACGCTGGCCGCCGCGCCCCACGCCGGCCCGCCGCGCTCGGCACCCGTGCTCGCGCTCCCGACCAGCGGCAACCGCGTCTTCGCGCGGGCAGACGCCGCCTACGCCGACGCCTCGCCGAGCCCGGCGCCGTCGGCCTCGCCCGCCGCGTCGTCCGCCCCCGGCTCACCGTTCCCGGCCTCGACCCCGTCGGCCGAGGTCGCGGCCAAGGCGCGCGCCGTCTTCGACGCCAACCGCGCCGGCGCGATCGACCGCACGCAGTACACCGACGCGATGAACACCATCATCACCGCTGCGGCGCTGGCGCAGACCGCGGCCCAGCTCAGCGCGCTCGGCGAGGTCAAGCGCTTCACGCAGGTGCGCAAGGTCACCCAAGGCGCGCTGACGCTCTACGTCTTCCGCGTCGAGCTGGCGAAGCCGCCCGCGATCGAACAGGCGATCGCGTGGGACGCCGACGGGAGGGTTCAGTACCTCTCGTTCGGCCCGGCTCGGTGATCGCGCCCGACCCCTACGACCCCACCGCCGGCCTCGACGTCGCCCCGGTCTTCGCGCGCTGGCGCGCCTGGAGCGACGCCGTTCGCGCGGAGATTCCACACGCGCGCGACCTGCGCTACGGCCCGTCGCCTGACGAAACGCTCGACCTGATCGTTCCGCACGCCGGCGCGCCGCTCGTCGTCTTCTTCCACGGCGGCTACTGGCGCCGCATGCACAAGGACGACAACACCTTCGTCGCGCGCGGCCTCGCACGGCACGGCGTCGCGACGGCGATCGTCAACTACGGTCTCGCGCCGGCCGTCCCGCTCGAAACGATCACCGCGCAGGCGCGGCGCGCGGTAGGCTGGCTGCGCGCGAACGCAACGGCGCACGGCGTCGACGTGAAACGGCTCGTCGTCGCCGGCCACTCCGCGGGCGGACAGCTCGCCGGAATGTGCGCCGTCGAAGCGCCGGTCACCGCGGTCGCGACGCTCAGCGGCCTGCACGACCTGCGCCCGTTGATTCGTTCGTTCGCGCAGCCCTGGCTGCAACTCGACGACACGCGCGCCGCCGCGCTGAGCCCGGCGCTGCTCGCGCCGGCCGCGCCGGTCCCGGTGTTCGCGCGAACGGGTTCACGCGAGAGCGCGGAGTTCCGCTGGCAAGGGAGCATGTTCGTCAGCGCATGGCGCGCCCACGGTTGCGACGCCGCGTACGACGAGAGCGACGACGACCACTTCACGCTGCTGGAGCGGCTCGACAATCCGCACGATCCGTTGACCGTGCGAATTGCAGAGCTCGCGCTCAGCGCAGCCGCTTGACGAAGTGGCGGTGGCCGGGGGCGAAGCCGAGGCGTTCGTAGAGGCGCTGGGCGGCGTTGCCTTCGACGAAGTTCAGGGAGAGAAAGCGGTAGTTGCGCTCGTTGGCCCAGGTTTCCGCGGCTTCGATGAGGGCGGCGCCGACGCCGGCGCCGCTGCGGGCGACCGCGACTTCGGAGATGTGCGCGTACGGCTCGTCGGTGAAGAAGTCGCGGTGCGTGACCGCGTAGATGAAGCCGGCAGGCTCGCCGTGTTCGTCCTCGGCGATCAGAATCGTCTCGCCGGCGCGCTGCGCGTGCAGCGCGTCGGAGAGGACGCGGCGCGTTCCGTCGATCACCTCGTCGTCGGTGTGGCCGTCGGCCGCGCCATGCTCGACGAAGCGCGGAACCAGCGCGTGAATGAACGCCTCGTCGGCGCCGGTCGCCGCGCGCAGGGTCAGCGTCATTTGACGAGCGGCAGCACGTTCGAGGGCGTCAGCGGAATGAGCCCGAGGATGAACGTCGCCGCGGCGCAGACGACGACCGCAACCCACGGCAGCGCGTTGCGCGAGCGCTCGTCGCGGACGTGGCGCGGGTCGATCCGCACGAACATCGCGCGCACGATCTTGAAGTAGACGTACGCGCTGATCGCGGTCCCGAGAATCAACACGCCCGCGAGCCAGGCATAGCCGGCGCCGACGCTCGCCGCGAGGATCAGGATCTTCCCGGTGAAGCCGATCGTCGGCGGCAAGCCGGCGAGGCCGATCAGGAAGAACGTCATCGCAGCGGCGAGCCACGGGCGCCGGTGCGCGAGCCCGGCGAACCGGCCGAGGCCGACGACCGCGTCGCCGTCGCGCGCCATCAGCGCGACGACCGCGAACGCGCCCAGGTTCATGAACATGTAACCCGCCAGGTACAGGATCGCGTAGCGCAGCCCGAGTACGCTCGTGCCGGCGAGCGCGGTGACGATGTAGCCGACCTGCGCGATCCCGGAGTACGCGAGCAGCCGCTTCATGTCGGTCTGCGCGAGCGCGGCGAGGTTGCCGACCAGCATCGAGAGCGCGGCGAGCACCCACAGCGGAACGAGAACTGCCTGCGCATGGTCGGATGGGAGCGCCGCGTACGCGAAGCGCGCGAGGACGGCGAGCGTTCCGGCCTTCGTCGCGACCGACATGAACGCGGTCACCGGTAACGGCGCGCCTTCGTAGACGTCCGGCGTCCAGGCGTGGAACGGCACCAGGCTCAGCTTGAACGCGAGCCCGACCAGGAACAGCCCGGCGCCGAGCGCGAGCAGCGGCGAGGTCGGCGCGGCGGCGAGCGCGGAGAACGCGACGGAGCCCGTCGCGCCGAACAGCAGCGCCGAACCGTACAGCAAGAAGCCCGAGGCCATCGAGGAGAGGATCAGGTATTTCAGCGCCGACTCGCGCGCGGTCTGGCGCGTCGACATCGCGCACAGGCAGTACAGCGCGAGCGAGAGCAGCTCGAGGCCGAGGAAGACGATCATCAGGTTCGACGCGCCGGCCATCAGCATCGCGCCGCTCGCGCTCCACAGGAGCAGCGAGGTCGTTCCGGCGACTTGGTCGTCGCGGCCGATCCCGACCGAGAGCAGCAGCGTCGCAATCGTCGCGACGATCACGACCTCGCTGAAGACGATCGAGAACCCGCCCTGCACGAACGCGCCGCCGAACGCGGCGTAGTCCTGCGGGTACTGCGACGCTTCGATCGCGCCGGCCGCGACGAGCCCGATCAGCGCGATGCCGACCGCGACCGCGCGCCGCAGCGGCCCGTTCGATTTGAAGAACAGGTCCGCGAACAGGATCAGCAGCGGGACGAGCGCGACCAGAAACGACGGGAACAGCGCCGCGTAGTCGGCGCTCGACGGAAAGTTACCGAGAGCCGACGACACGCGCGTCCTCCGGGGTGGCGAGCTGGGCGGCGACCGCCGGGATCGCCTTCGCCGCGTCGGCGGCGTTCGCGACGAGCGGCGCGGGGTTCACGCCGAGGTAGACGAACGCGGCGACGAGCGGCGCGACCGCGAGCCCTTCGACCCACGTCATGTCGCGCCGCTCGGGGAGGTCGGGGACCTCGGGGCCGTTCATCGTGTCCTGGAACAGGCGCAGCATGTACGCCGACGCGAGCACGATCGCGACCAGCGCGATCAGCGCCGGCCAGAC
>JAFAMK010000189.1 GCA_019233415.1 Vulcanimicrobiota bacterium | reverse complement strand
CTGCAGCAGCTGAAGAGACTCGGCTACGGCGCCGACGTCGCGGAGAACGGCCGCATGGCGATCGACGCCGTCGCCGAGCGCCGCTTCGACCTCGTCCTGATGGACTGCGAGATGCCCGAAGTCGACGGTTACACCGCAACCCGCGCCATCCGCGCCTCCGAAGCCACCACCGGCGAACACGTCCCCATCGTCGCGATGACCGCCAACGCCATGGCCGGCGACCGCGAAGCCTGCCTCGCCGCCGGCATGGACGACTACCTCGCCAAACCCGTCCAACTCGCCGAGCTGCGCGACATCGTCGAACGCTACACCGGCAGCGTCGTCTGAACGCGTTCAGCGCGCGGTGACTTCGAGGCCCATCAGGGAGCGGATGCGGGCGCGGTCGGTGGCGAGGTCGGCGGCGGGGCCGCTGTGGGTGATGCGGCCGGAGTCGAGGACGTAGGCGCGGTCCGCGAGTTTGAGGGCGAGCAGCGCGTTCTGCTCGACCAGGAGGATCGCGACGCCGGTCTTCTTCAGCTCGGCGAGGATGCGGTAGACGTCCTCGACGACGAGCGGGGCAAGGCCCTGTGAAGGTTCGTCGACGAGCAGCAGGCGCGGGTTCGCGACGAGGGCGCGGCCGATGGCGAGCATCTCTTGCTCTCCGCCGGAGAGGCGGCCGGCTTTGCGCGCGCGCAGTTCGCTCAGTTTCGGGAGATGCTCGAAGACGCGCGGAATCGTCCACGCGCCGGCGCGGCCGTTTTCGGCGAGCTGCAAGTTTTCGAGCGTGCTGAGGTCTTTGAACATGCGGCGGCCTTCGGGGACGTAGCCGATGCCGAGGCGCGCGATCTTGTAGGCCGGCCAGCGGGTGACGTCGCGGCCGGCGTAGGTGATCGTTCCGAGGCGTGGCGGCGTCAGGCCGAGGATCGTGCGCATCGTCGTCGTCTTGCCGGCGCCGTTGAGGCCGAGCAGCGCGACGACCTCGCCTTCGCCGACGGTCAGCGAGACGTCGCGCAGGGTGCAAATCTTCCCGTAGTCCGTGCAGATGCCGTCGAGCGCGAGCAGCGGCTCAGACATGGTCGAGCACCCCTTCGCCCAGGTACGCGTCGCGCACGGCGGGGTTCGCGGCGATGTCGTCCGGCGTTCCTTCGGCGAGTAGTTTGCCGCGGTCGAGGACGGTGATGCGGTCGGCGAGCGAGAGGACGACGCGCATGTTGTGCTCGACAAACAGCACGGTCAATCCGAGCCGTTCGCGCAGGTCGCGGATCACCGTGATGATGCGGTCGGTCTCGGATTCGGCGAGGCCTGCCATCGGCTCGTCGAGCAGTACCAGCGCCGGATCGGTCGACAGGCTCATCGCGATCTCGCACAGCCGCTGCGTGCCGGCCGACAGCACGGCCAGAGACCGCTCGCGCGAGCCGGTGATTCCGACGAAGCCGAGCAGCTCGTCGACGCGCCGGTCGACCGCGGCGGCGGCCTCGCCGCGCGGCGTGCGCAGCCGGAACGCCTCGCGCGCGTACGCGCGCACGCCGAGCCGCACGTTCTCGTCGACCGTCAGTTCCGGGAAGACGCTGGGCGTCTGGAACGTGCGGCCCATCCCCATGCGAACGCGCTGCCAGTTCGGTGCACGCGTGACGTCGGTGCCGCGAAAGACGACCGTTCCGCGTTCGGGGCGCGCGTAGCCGGAGAGCGTGTTGAAGAGCGTCGTCTTGCCTGCGCCGTTCGGGCCGATCAGCGCGTGGAGCGTGCCGGTCTGGACGCGCAGCGAGACGTCGTCGACCGCGCGCACGCCGCCGAAGACCTTGGTGATCCCGCGCGCGTCGAGCAGCACGCCGTCAGACGCCACGGCCGACCTCGACCGGCGCGTGCGGATCGAACGCGGCGTTGGCGTCGTCCACGTCGGCGACGTGCGCGCGGCGGCGCAGCACGGCGGAGAACGTGCCGACGATCCCGCGCGGGAAGCCGAGCACACACGCGACGAACAGCGCGCCGAGGAAGATCTGCCAGAGCGGCGTGATCGTCGAGATGATGTCCTTGCCGATCACGAAGATCGCCGAGCCCAGCAGCGGACCCCACACCGTTCCCGCGCCGCCGAGGATCATCATCAGCACGAAGTAGCCCGACTGGTGCCAGTCCAGTTCGAGCGGGTACGCGAAGTTGATCAGCAGCGCGAACAGCGCGCCGCCGACGCCCGCCATCGTCGCGGAGATCAGCAGCGCGACGAAGATGAAGCGGTCGCTGTTGAGCCCGAGGTAGCGCACGCGCACCTCGTTCTGGCGAATCGCGACCAGCGTGCGGCCGAACGGCGAGGCGACGATCGCGCGAAACGCGAGCAGCGCGAGGACGAACGCCGCCAAGGCGACGTAGTAGAACGCCGTCTCGTTCACCGTCACGTTCGCGAACGGTAGTCCGAGCGGCGGGCGCGGAAAGTTCATCCCGTCCTCGCCGCCGGTCACGTCGGTGTAGCGGTAGGCGATGAAGTAGAAGACCTGGCCGAACGCGATCGAGAGCAACCCGAAGTAGATGCCGCGCCGGCGCAGCAGAAACGGGCCGAGCAGCAACCCGCCGAGCAGCGCGGCAGCCGTTCCGATCAGGATCGCAAGGAGAAAGCTGACGTGAAAGTATTTCGCCGAGAGCGCCGCGCCGTACGCGCCCAGGCCGAAGTACGCCGCGTTTCCGAACGCGGGCAGGCCGGTGTAGCCGAGCAGCAGGTTGACGCTCATCGCGGCGATCGCAGTGACGAGCACTTCGCTGACGATCGAGACGTCGAGGTGGACCAGCGGCGAGAGAAACGGCGCGGCCGCAAGGACCACGAGCACGACCATCGACGCGATCGTCGTGCCGCGCGCGCTCACCCGAACAGACCTTCCTCGCCGAACAGCCCGCGCGGCCGAATCATCAGCACGAGCGCCATCAGCACGTACATCGAGACTTCGCTCGCCGCCGGGACGAACAGCGTGGTCAAGGAAATCGCGAGGCCGATCAGCACGCCGCCGACGATGCTGCCGAACAGGCTCCCCATCCCGCCGATGATCACGGTGACGAACGCCGGCATGAGCAGCGCGTTGCCGCTGGTCGGCGAGAGCCCGAGCATCCCGGCGGCGAGGACACCCGCGATACCGGCGAGGAAGATGCCCAGGCCGAAGTTGACCGCGTAGAGCAGCTGCGTGTTCGTGCCGAGTGCCGCGATCATCTCGGTGTCTTGCACCGCGGCGCGCAGCCGGAGCCCGAAGCGCGTGCGCGTCAGGAAGAGCGCGAGCGCGACGATCGCGACGACGAGCACCGCGGCGATGAAGATGCGGAACGCCGGGAAGACCATGAAGCCCAGGTTCGCCGTGCCGTCGAGCGCGGCCGGCGGCGAGAACGGAACGCCGTTCGAGCCCCAGATCAGGCGGTAGACCTCTTCCGCCATCAGCGAGAGCCCGAACGTCATCAGCAGGCTGTAGAACGGTTCGCGCGCATAGAGCGGGCGGACCAGCGTGCGCTCGACGAGCACGCCGACGAGCACCGCGATCAGCGGCGCCGCGAGCAGCGCGAACCAGAACGACGTGCCGCGCAGGACCATCGTGTAGGCGAGATACCCTGCCAGCGTCATGAAGCTCCCGTGCGCCATGTTGATCGTGCCGGTCAGGTTCATGATGAGCGAGAGCCCGAGCGCGACGATCGCGTAGAACGCGCCGAGCACCAGGCCGTTGACGAGCTGCGGCGCGAGGTGCTCGATCACGCGCGGCCTACGGGTAACCCAGCGAGCAGACTTTCGACTTCTCGGCGACGCTCTGCTCGATCGCTTCCGGCGCCTGAATGTCGGTGACGTCGAACAGGTCGAGCTTGTCGCCCGGCGTTCCGTTCGAGCGAATCTTCGCGACCCACATCGGCCACATCAGCTGGTGATCTTCCTTGCGGTAGTACGCGGTGCCGTTGAAGATCGAGGTGAAGCGCACGTTCTCCATCGCGTGAGCGACCTTCACCGGTTCGGTCGACTTCGCTTCGGCCATCGCGGTCACCAGGCGGTCGAGCGTGACGTAGCCGAAGGCGCTGCGCGCGGTCGGCGGCTTGTTGAAACGCTTCGTGTAGTCGGCGACGAACTG
>JAFAMK010000177.1 GCA_019233415.1 Vulcanimicrobiota bacterium | reverse complement strand
CAGCCAGAATGCCGCCGATCGCGCTGCCGCAGAGGCTGCTGCTGCGAACAAGTCGTCTGGTGCGCGACCTTCAAGCGCCTCGACCGCGATCGCGCCGCCGGCGCCGCATCCGCAAGGCCCGGCAGCGCTGACAACGGCTTCGCCGTCTTTGCAACCGCAAGCGCCGCCGTACTCGCTGGACGCGCGCGCGAACGGCTCGGATGTCGCCGCAGGCTTCGTGAACGCGCGCGGTGCGAACCGTGCGGGCCTCGTGTCATCGCTCGCCGGGAACCGCGCGCCCGCGCCGGGACGTGATCCCGAGGACGATCTGGACCTGCTCTCCGCCAAGCTCGACCGCATTCTGGTCGAGCAGGCCCGCCGCCACGGCGTCGACGTCTGACGCGGGAGCGGTGCGATGCAACCGATGCTGGGCGATCTCGAACTGCAGCACGTGCAGGAGGTGACGACGTACGAGCAGCGCGCGCTTCCCGAGCACAAGCCGCCGGGCATGTCGGGCAGCATCCTGCAGAACCTGGGCCGGCGGCCGACACGGCTGGTCGTGCACGGCGTCGCGAGCGGAGACGGCGCGAGCGACTTCGCAGGTAAGCTGGAGGACACGTTCCGTGCCGCGCAGCCGGTCGCGTTCACCGCGGACATCATTGCCGACGCGAAGATCGACCAAGTCCTGATCGACGACCTGCAACTGAAGGACGTTGCGGGACACCCGAACCGCTTCGACTACACGCTGATCCTGCGCGAGTTCATCAAGCCGAAAGAACCCGCCGACACCTCGGCGCTCGACTCGAGCATCGCCGACGAGGCGAAGTCGCTGGCGAGCAACCTTGTCGGCGCGCTCGGCAACGCCGGCCCGTTCGCGACCGGCCTCGAGCCGTTCGTCGGCACGTTCAGCGGCCTGCTCACGCGGCTGCAGACGTTCAAGCAATCACTGTCATAGCACCGCCGCTCGGAGAGGGCACATGGCCGACACGAACCTCTACCAAGACTTGAAGAATGCGCTCAGCGACTTCAAGTCGTTCCTCGACACCAACACGGCGACGATCAAGCCCGCGATCACGGCGCTCAAGTCGCTCGTGCCGCAGATCGGCACGCTGCTGACCAGCCTCATCGACCTGATGGGCAAGCTCCAGACCGAGATCGACAGCATCAACGTCGGTGCGATCCCCGGGCTCGACAAGGTTTCGGCGTTCACCCAGAGTGCAAAAACACTGCTCACGACGGCCGAGGGACTCCTGCCGGACGAGAAGTCGTCGATCGACTCGGTCCTGAGTGCGATCGACGTCGTCGGCGGTCTGCCGTCGCTCGACTCGGTCAAAACCGACATCGACAATCTCATCAAGGCGATCGTCGCCGACCTCAACACGCTCAACGCCTAGCACCCGATGGCGCGCCCGTTGCTCGACGGCGTCGACCTCGAGCAGGTCCAGGAGATCACCAGCGACGACGCGGAGGCCGTTCAGACGCACGGCATCCCCGCGCTCGAAGGCGACTTCCTTCAGGACCTGGGCCGCCGCGCCGTGCGCATCTCGCTCAACGGTGTGATGCGAGGCCCGACCGCGGGCGACAGTCTGAAAGGACTGCGCGAGAAGTTCCGCGCGGCGACGCCGGTCTCGTTCGTCACCGACATCGCGACGGCGACGAACGTCGATCAGGTGCTGATCGAGGACCTCGGCGTGCGCGAATTGGCCGGCAAGCCCGAGCGGTTCGCGTACGCGCTGACGCTGCGCGAGTTCATCCCGCCGCCCCCGCCGAAAACCGAACCGCCGCCGAACCCGCCGATTCCGCCGAACACGGTCACGACGACGCTGGTCGTCCAGGTCGTCGTCACGGGCCAACCGGCGTTCGATTTCAGCACCGTCACGGTGAGCGTGGACGGGAAGCAGGACGACGGCACGCCGCTCTCGCGCGTCCTCACCAACCGCACGAACAACGTGTGGACCGACAGCACGATCCCGCCGGGAACCTACACGGCGAAGGCGGTCGTCACCGACCCGCAGCCGATGTCAGGAACCGCCGACGCGAAAGTGACGCTCGGCCAGACGACCAGCGTCACGATCACGCTCGGCTCAAGCTCGCCGATCGCGAAGGCGTTCATCATCCACTTCTGGTTCGACAAGGCGTTCGTCGAGCCGTGCCTGCGCGAGGTTGCGGCGAACGCCGCGACGTACGCGAGCGACCACCCGAACGAGAAGCTCGTGATCGTCGGCAACACCGACCTCGTCGGTTCGGACGAGTACAACCAATCGCTCTCCGAGCGCCGCGGCCGCAGCCTCTACGCGCTGATGACCTACGGCCGCGACCACGACAACGCGGTCGCCGAGTGGAACGAACTGCGCAAGCTGAACACCGGCGGGCTGCCGACGATCCACGACACCTGGGCGGTGCGCGAGTACCAGTTCATGCTGCAAGACCTGGACTACTACACCGGCAACATCGACGAGCAGCACGGACCGCAGACGGACGCCGGAGTCCAAGCGTTTCAGAAAGATCACAATCTGCCGCAGACCGGGCAGGTCGACGACGCGACGTGGTCGGCGCTCATCGACGCGTACATGGGCCAGCAAGCGCTGTCGATCCCGGAGTCGCAGTTTCTCAAGAACGCGAACGACGGCGGCTGCGACGGCGGCATCCTGAAGTGGCTGGGCTGCGGCGAGCAGCACCCGGTGAAGAACACGCAGGACGCGTGGCGCCCGAACCGGCGCACCGAGCTGCTGTTCGTCAACGCCGACAAGCCGCCGTGCCAGGTCGCGCAGCCCGTCACGTGGGACCTTCCCACGCCCGGCGCGGTCGGCAGCTCGTGGTGCCTCGGCGCCGGCGACCCGAACGACCGCTGCTGCTTCGAGTCGTCAAACGACGGTGCCGACGGCGGCTGGCAGGTCACGCCCGCGGAGACGGACGCGGTGGCGGTCACCGGCTCGATCACGTTCGACGACGGCTCGCCGTGCGCGAACCAGAAGTTCGTGCTCACCGCATCCGACGGCGAGTACATGGGCGGTGAGTACCCGAGCGCGCCGAACAGCGGCCGCCCGATCCCGAGCGTCACCGCCGACGATGGGACGTTCGACTTCTCGAGCAACCCGAAGACCGCCGGCATCTTCACGCTGACCGTGCTCGGGCCGTTCGTCGTGCGGCTCGCCTCCGATCCGCCCGGTTCCGAGAAGGGCAACTCATGCTGCATGCACATGGACGCCGCACATCAGCAGTTCAAGGCGATCGTGTCCCCCGCCGACACCGGTGACCCGCGCCTCAAGCTGCGCGCGACGCTCCTCGACGATTTCGCGCAGCCGCTGAAGCAGACGGCGGTCACCGTGACCTTCGACGACGGCTCGACCGCTCAGGCCACGACGACCGACGAAGGCAAGTTCGTCCTGCAAATGGCGAGTCAATTCTCGACTGCGAAGATCGACTACACGCCGGCGAACGGCACCGACACGAACTACGACTTCTTCGTGGACGTGCAGGACGTCGCGACCGACGAGGGCGTGAAGCGCCGCCTCGAAAACCTCGGCTATCCCACGGAAGACGACGTCGGCGCCGCGATCCTCGGCTTCCAAGCGGCGCAGGGACTGAACACGACCGGCACGATCGACGACGATACGCGCGCCAAACTCGCGGCGGTGCACGACGGAAACGATCCGCTCGTGCCGGCGTTCCCGGTCGACGAGTCGCAGCTCGATCAAAGCCAGTTGCGGGGCGTGGGCGACTAGCATGGCGGGATCGGTCAAGTTGAAGGCGGACCAGGTCGTGCGGCGCTACGTCGGGATCGACGTGACGAATGCGCTCGACACGGTCGCCTTCGGCCACATGTGGAACGCGTTCTTCGGCTGGAAGAACCTCGTCTGGGACCTCAACAAGGACCCGGCCAACGATCAAGTCCGCGTCGACAGCGCGCACCCGAAGATGCCGATCAAGCGGCTCGTGCGGAGCCACTCGGGGACGACCTACGCCGACACCTGCATCATGCCGGAGGGCGTCGACGGAAGCAACACGGACCCCGCGTACACGAACGCCGACGTCAAGGCCTCCGACCAATTCATGCACACCTTCATCATGCGGCCGAGCGCCGACAGCTCGAGCTCGGCGCTCAACGACGCGGGCACGGGTTCCGTCGCCGACCTCATCTATCTGAGCTCGCACGGACTCCATGACGGCGTGATGTTCGGGACCCCCGGCCTCCTGGCGGGCGAGTGGCTTTTCGAGCTTTCGGTCGCAGCGAATGGCGGCGGCACGTTCGCCGGGCCGGGGTGGGTCGTGCTTTCCAACTGTGGAACGCTCGACGATCCGACGCACGAAGACTGGCTCAAGGTGATGAGTGGACCGACGCCGCTGCGCGGTGTGGTCGGCTTTCGCGAGACGTGCCCGCTCGAAGGGGGATCGGTCGATTTCTCCGCGGTCTTCATCAACCAACTTGCGACGGGCGCGACGATGCTGAACGCGTGGAAGACCGCCGTTTCGACGAAGGTGTCGTCCACCGCCTGGATCGTCTTGTGCCACGAAGAAGCGAAAGACGACACGATCGCCGACTGGAACGCCAGCAAGCTGAAGGCGATCGCGTCCGGATCGAAGGTGCTGCGGTTCGACTCAACGACGCCCGCGACCGGGACGCAAGTCACCGCGACGCCCGATCCGTACGAGGCGTTCTGGTCGAAAGGTGGTACGCGGATCACCGCGATCAACATCTTCGATCCCGCCAACGCGATCGCCAAAGGCGACACCGCAACGATCACGGTCAAGCCGCAGGCGCCGGCGACGACGTTCACCGCCGGCGCGACGATCGCGATCACCGTGGTCTACATCCGTGTCGACTACCCGCAGATCGTGGACATCAGCAAGATGTTCAAGGTGACGGGGCAGACCGGCGCCAACGCGCCGACGACGTCGCGCACGAACGCCAAGAACGCGAACACGACCGAGCCGGACACCTGGACGCTCACCGTAACGGGCACGCCGTCCGAGGTCACGCTGACGGTCGAGTGCCTGGATTTCAGCATGCTCAAGGAGCTCGGCGTTCCGCTGCGGCTCCAGGTCAACAACGGGTCGCCGCCGCCCTATGTGTTCGTGCGGAACGGGTCGATCGTGGTGCGCTGATGCTGACGCCGGGATACAAGCTCGTGGTCGGCAAGAAGGCCGTCGACACGACGAACGACCCGCAGACCAGCACGGCGGTGGAAATCCTCGTCGAGCTGGACCTCGACACGCCGATCGACCGCGCGGTGCTGACGCTCGGAGCGCTCGGCGGATTGCAGCCCGCTGTCGACGATCCCGCGACCATCGCTCTGGGCTACGCCGACGAGAGCGCCGGCTTGACGACCGTCATCACCGCGGGCGTCGTCGCCGTCGATCAAGGGTTGGAAACCGCGCGCGTGACGAGCTACACGGCGGCCAACACGCTGTTGCGCACGTTCGTCGACCGCTCGTATCAAAGCAAGACCGCGGGCGCGATCGTGCAGGACCTCGCGAACGAAGGGAAGGTGGCGGTCGCGACGGCCGACGACGGGATCACCTTCCCGGGCTACGTCGTCGACGGGCGGCGCAGCGTCTATGTGCACATGCGCGAGCTGGCGCAGCTCTGCGGGTTCGACCTCTACATCAACCCCGACGGAAAGGTCGTCTTCCAGAAGTTCAACGGCGGCAACGCCGTGCACGTCTTCGAGAGCGGCAAGCACATCCTGAGCCTCGACGTCCTGCGCGCACAGGCGTCGGCGGGAAGCGTCGTCGCGTGGGGCGAGAGCCCGACCGGGAGCAAGGGCAACGATTCGTGGCCGTGGCTCACCAAGGACTTCAGCAGCTCGAAGGGGACGTCAGGGAGCGCGAGCCCGGTGCAACTGCTCGAACGGCCGTCGCTGCGCACTGCCGACGCCGCGCAGAGCGCCGCCGCGGCACATGGGCTTGCGATCCAGCAGCGCACGCTGACGGGCAGGCTGCTGACGATCGGGCGCGCCGAGGTGAAGCTCGGCGACGCGATCGCGCTGCGCAGCATGGCCGACACGACGCTGAACACGAGCTTCCAGGTGCGCAGCGTGCGCCACCGCGTCACCAAGGACGAGGGTTTCACGACGCTGGTCGGCTTCCGCGCGATCACGGTGCAGCAATGAGCATCGCGTCCTCGTCGTTCTTCGGCACCATCCAGCAGATCGTCCGCTACGAGCTGCGCAGCTTGCGCATCTCCGAGCTGGGCCTCGTCGAGGCGATCGCGCCGCACCGCGACGCCGGCGACGAGGACAACTACGGCTGCGACGTCCGCCTGAAGAACAGCGGGCTGCTGTTGCATTCCGTTCCGGTCGTCACGCCGCACATCGGAACCGCCGCGATCCCGAACGTCGGCGACCTGGTGCTCGTGACGTTCGACCAGGGCGACGTCAATCAGCCGCTCGTCGTCGGCCGTCTCTACAACGGTGACGACCGCCCTCCGCTCAACGACGCAAACGAAGTGATCTTCCGGCTGCCTCTGGCCGCAGATGACGGCAAGACGATCAAAGCGGCGATCCGCAACCACCAAGACAACGACCCGCCGCGCGAAATGATCATCGAGATGCCGCCAAAGATCGTCGTGCGGATCACCGACGGCACGGTGAAGGCGACTGCCGGCAAGAGCGAGATGACCCTCGACCAGCCGGACGGGAGCGGCGGAACGGTGACGGTCGTCGCGGGCGGGACGACGATCACGATGAGCCAGGACGGCGACATCGCGGTCCAGGCGATCGGAAGTCTCTCGCTCAAGGCCGACGGCGACATGACGCTCCAGGCGCAGAGCGTCACGATCAGCTCGATGACCTCGGTCGACATCGAGGCGCAGGCCGAACTCAGCCTCAGCGGCACGAGCGGCGCGTCGCTCGACGGCGGCGTCGGCGTGGAAATTCAAGGGACGACGGTGTCGGTGAGCGGCATGACGTCGTTCGTGCCGTAGCGTGCCGGGGCCGCCGGTCACGATCGGGTGCTCGGTGATCGTCACGCCGGGCGCGTCCGGGCCGCCCGACACCGGCGTGATCCTCGTCGTCTTGCCGCCGGCGATCACGGCCGGCGGGATGCCGCTCGCGACGAGCACGTCGATCTGTCTGATGATCAACTCGGTCTGGGGCTTCCCGTACCCGACGGTGATCGGCCCGCTCGGCAGCAGCGGCGTCATCGTCGGTGCCAATCCGCTCACGCGGATCGGCGACGAGATTCCGAGCCCGCCGGGGATTCTCACGATCCTCGGCCCACCCGCCGCACCCTTTGTCACGGACAACTCGCCACCATGAGCAACTACCTCGCCGTCGCAACGGTCACCGCGACGCTGCAAGCAATCCTCGCCGAAGCCGCCTCGGTCGTCCACGGCGCGCGCGTCGTCATCGACCGCCCGCGGAAAGACGAAGACGCCGTCTCCGCGCCGCATATCAACGTCGCACTCTATCAAATTCTCCCGCACGGCGCGTGGCGTGCGCTCGACGCGCGCGAGCAGGTCGCGCTCGACCTGCACTATCTCCTGACGTTCCACGGCGACGAGAGCCGCTGCGAGCCGCAACTGCTGCTCGGAAGCGCGGTGAGCCGCCTGCACGACGAAGCGGTCCTGACCCCGGAACGCGTCCGCGCGGTCGAGGAGAGGGCGCAATTCCTCAACGTCGGCGTGCCGATGACGTCGAACCTCGCTCTGCAGGACGATCCGGTCACCTTTGCGCCGCTCCCGCTCACACTCGACGACCTCTCGAAGATCTGGTCGTCGTTCTTCCAGCTCCCGAGCGCGCTCGCCGTCGCCTACCAAGCCGGTGTCGTCCTGATCGACCACGAGGAGACGCGAGTCGAACCACTCGCGGCAGCGTCGTGAACGCCCCACGCGACGCCGCCCCGACCGCCGCATCCTGGCTCGAAGCGAACCAGCGTCACCTCACCGCCGCACTCGCCGTCGTGCGCGCGCTTCTCGACGCACACACCGCACGCACGAACGGCACAGCAATCGTGCGCGACGCGGTCGAACGCGCAGAGCGCGAGTTGGCGGCGGCAGAAGCGGCGATGCCCGCGCCGTCGGTCTTGCAGCGCCTCGCCGCCGCAGTCGGGCTCTCGCCGTTCGAGCGCGACCTGCTCGTCATGTGCGCGGGGATCGAGCTGGATGGCACGTTCGGTGCGGCTTGCGCGGCTGCGCACGGCGACCCAAAGTGCCGCTATCCGACCTTCGGGCTCGCGCTCGCCGCGCACCCACGCGCGCAGTGGAGCGCGCTCGCGCCGTCCGGTGCGCTGCGCGCCTGGGGCCTCATCGAGCCCGCGCATCCCGCGACGCTGACGGCGACGCAACTCCGCATCGACGAGCGCGTGCTGCACTTCCTCACCGGCGTGCAGTACCTCGACGAACGCCTACGCGGCATCGTCGAGCCGGTCCGTTTCGCCGACGACCTGCCACCGTCGCAGCGCGCTGCGGTCGACCGGATCGGCGCGGCCTGGTCGGCGGCCGGCCCGACGCCGTATCTTCCGCTGGTGCAACTGTGCGGCGACCGTGGCACCGCCCGCCGTATCGCCGCCGCCGCGGCCGCTGCCGCCGGACTGCAGCTCGCGGTGATGGACGTGGCGCGCGTGCCGAGCAACGCCGCCGAAGCCGACGCGTTCATCCGCATCTGGGAGCGCGAAGCGCTGATGAGCGCCGGCGCGCTCTTGCTCGAATGCGACGGCGTTCCGCTCGAACCGGCGCAGAGCGCGTCGCTCGCACTCGTCCTCGAACGCACGCGCGGCGTCGTGTTCATCGCGGGACCGTCGCGGCATGAGACGGAGCGCGCGTCGTTCATCCTGCAGCTCGAACGCCCGACGACCGCCGAGCAGCGCGCGCTCTGGCAGGCCGCGCTCGCGCGCGCCGACCGCCGCGCCAACGTCGCGCCGCTCGTCGCGCAGTTCGACTTGAGCGCGTCGGCGATCGCCGCCGCCTGCCTCGGCGACGACTTGTGGGACGCGTGCCGCGCGCAGGCGCGTCCGCGGCTCGACCGGCTGGCGCAGCGCATCGAACCGGCTGCGGGCTGGGACGATCTCGTGCTTCCCGCGCCGCAGCGCAAGCTGCTCGCCGAGATTCTGCTACACGTCCGCGGGCGCACGACGGTCTACGACGACTGGGGCTTCGCGCGCGGCCGGCGCGGCCTCGGCATCACGGTGCTCTTCGAGGGCCGCTCCGGGACGGGCAAAACGATGGCCGCCGAGGTCCTCGCCGCGCAAGCGCGACTCGACCTCTACCGCATCGACCTCAGCCAAGTCGTGAACAAATACATCGGCGAGACCGAGAAGAACCTCGGTCGCATCTTCGACGCCGCCGAAGCCGGTGGCGCGGTGCTGCTCTTCGACGAAGCGGACGCGATCTTCGGCAAACGCAGCGAGGTTCGCGACAGCCACGACCGCTACGCGAACGTCGAGGTCAGCTACCTGCTGCAGCGTATGGAGGCGTACCGCGGCCTCGCGATCCTGACGACGAACATGAAGTCCGCACTCGATCCCGCGTTCCTCCGCCGAATCCGTTTTATCGTCCACTTCCCTTCACCCGGCCCCGAACAGCGCGCCGCAATCTGGCGCACGATCTTCCCGCCGCGCACCCCGCGCGACGGCCTCGACGTCGAAAAGCTCGCGCGCCTCAACGTCTCCGGCGGCGAGATCTGCAACATCGCCCTGCACGCCGCCTTCCTCGCCGCCGACGTCGGCGAACCCGTGCGCATGACGCATCTTCTCGATGCCGCGCGCAGCGAATACACGAAGCTCGAACGCCCCCTCACCGACGCCGAAACCGCCGGGTGGCTCTGACGGAAGGAGACCGACGAAATGGGAGACCCTGCGTACGACTCATCGCTCCCGCGGTTTTATGACCCAGCCACGAACCGTTTTCAACTCCGTCCGCCGAGCCTGACGCTTGGAACAGGTTGGTCGCGGTATTGGACTCCCTATGGCTACCGATTCCCGCCGGTGAAGACCGACGACACGCTGCCGGACACCCTCCCTCCACCAGCCTCGACGTCGGAAGCGGCGACGGCGAAAGCGACCGAGCCCGATCTCCCGCAGGCGAACCTGGCGAATCTCGGCATCACGAATCCGGCGTGGATGGCGGACAACCCGCTCTACACGCTGACGACGGAGTTCTTCGGTGCGCTGCCGTTCATGTCGGAGACGATGTCGGGTCAGAAGTGGTCCTTTCGGCCGTCGTTCACGGTCAACGTGCGCGACCGCCTCTGGAACAACGCGGAGTTCGGACTCATCGGCGGATTCGGCGTAACAGACCCTTACAAGAAGGACAAAGCCACGGGGAGCGGCTTGCTCGGCGCGACGCTCCACCTCGGTCCGGAGCAGCCGAAGGGCGACGGCGTCGGATTCGGGACCGGTGCGTGGCTCCAGCTCTACCAAGGGTGGGGTGCGGAGCCGGACCGTCCGATACCGCCGCAAGGTTGGAGCTTCAACCCGAACCTCAATTTCATGATCGCGCACTCATGGATGAAGCCGGACAGTTGGGACGTCGATCTCGTGTGGGGCGCGACGCTCGCACGGTGGGGAGCGGTCAACGACGTGAACGTCGCCGGCTGGCTTTCGCCGTTCCTCGGACTCAACGTTTCGAAGAACCTCTCCAAGCACGACGTCCTGAACTGGGAGTTTACTGCCGGCGCAAACCTCGGACTGAGCGGTCACACCGATGCCGACCCCAACAGCAAGTTCCCCGCCTCGTTCTTGCTGAATCTCGGCTTGTTCGGCTACCAGCACACCTGGGGAGACTGGGGTGTCGGACTCGAGCCGTGGCTCTTCGCCGAACCGTGGTCGAGCGTCGCGAACCCGGATGAGCATCGCTGGAACCTCGGCGGCGGCCTGCGCCTCGATTTCACCGGGATCAATCCACGCCGCACGCACGTCGAAGACTTCTGATCGCGATGTTCGCTCGCCGCGCGCGGCGCACGCCCTTCGACAAGCTCAGGATGACG
The DNA here is from genome assembly GCA_019233415.1 of Vulcanimicrobiota bacterium. Lineage (GTDB taxonomy): Bacteria > Vulcanimicrobiota > Vulcanimicrobiia > Vulcanimicrobiales > Vulcanimicrobiaceae > Vulcanimicrobium. The sequence continues at coordinate 17,771 of JAFAMK010000177.1, read as the reverse complement.
GGAGAGCCGCTCAGGATGACGGGACAACCGCTCAGGATGACGGGAGAACCACCCCGTCATCCTGAGCCCGTCGAAGGGCGCGAGTCTGCCGAAGGGGGAGCCACTGCGGCGTCGGCGCATCACTTTGCCGACGTCGCCGTCCGCGGCGCGCTGCCGGTCCGCTTCGGGCTCGGCAGAACGCAGGCCGACGACGCGCCTCGCGCCGAGGTCGACGACCGCGAGGGGATCGTGCTATGGCAGTTGAGTCCGTCGCTCGATCTGCTCGACGAGCGTGAGGAATCGTCGCGCGTCGTCGCGGTGAAGGCGCTCGACCTCGGGCTCGAGCCGTATCGGACGGCGGATGGGATCGTGCAGGCGCTGACGCCGTTTGTGGATCGGCTTGGCGATTTGCTGCAGCGGGCGGATGGCGCGCATCATGTGCTGCACTTGGAGTTGAGCGGGGAGCCGACGAAGGATCAGCTTGAAGGACTGGCGCGGTTGCGCGATCATTTGCGGACGCGGCGGCGGGAGGCCGGGATCGCGCTGGAGTTGCGCGTTGCGGCGCCTAGCGGTCAGCCGGAGTTGCGGCCTCCGAAGCCGTAGCGGCGATCTGGAGCTGGCCGGCGGCGATGCGGGTGGCGACCTCGACGCGTGAGTGTAGGCCGCACTTGGTGAGGATGTTGCCGACGTGGTACTCGACGGTGCGCGCGGTGATGTGCAGCAGGGTGCCGATCTCGCTGTTCGTCATGCCGCTCGCGACGAGGATCGCGACCGAGCCTTCGCGGGCGCTGAGCGTGTTCTGCGGTTCGCGTTTGCGGCCTGGGCGCAGACCGTGCGCGCGGGCGAGCGCACGCGCCGCGTCGGCGGCGTGGAAGGCTTCCATCGCGTCGAAGCGCTCGATCACGCCGAGGAACAGCTTGCGGTCCTTGCGCGCGTCGGCGACGCGCAGCAGCAGCGACGCGCGGCGGAACGGGTCGCCGCCGAGCTCGTTCGCGCGCAGCAGCTCGTCGCAGCCGCGCGCCGTGTCGCCGTCGAGCAGCGCGACGAACCCTTCCGCCTCGTGCGCGTGGCGGCGCGCGAGCGCCCAGCCGAACCGGCCTGCGGCGCGCAACCGGCCCAGCGCGTCGTGCGCGCGCGCCGCGCGGCCCAGGCCGCACGCGCAGCGCACGATTCCCGTCAGCGCCGCGACCTCGTCGACGTCGCGGTGGGTGTCTTCCGGTACGTCGCGGACGGCCTCGCCGTAGGCGGCGAGCGCGGCGAGCTGGTCGCCGTGCAGTTCGTGCACGGTCGCGCGGGCGAGCGCGGCGCGGCGCTGCGCGCGGCCCGGTGGCGCGAGGTCGTGCGCCTCGTCGGCCGCGGTCGACGCCGAGGCGAACTCGCCCAGCATCGCGCCGAGCCGTGCCTGGAGCGCGAGCGCGCGGCTGCGGTCGGCCGGCTCGCCGTGCCGGCGCGCGGCGCTCGCCGCGGCGCCGCTCAGCGTGAGCGCCTCGCGCAGTCGCCCCTGCGTCAGCGCGACGTGCGCGAGGTTCGTCACCAGCCGCGTCCGTTCGGCGCTTCCGTCCGGTCCGGCGGCTTCGAGCCCGGCGCGGCACCAGCGCTCGAAGCGCGCGTCCTCGCCGGTCATCTCGCACAGCGCGCACAGGTCGATGCAGCACTGCGCGACCTCGCCGCGCAGTCCGTGCGCAACGGCCTGCTCGGCAACGGTTTCGAGTTGCGCGATCCCCTCCTCGGGATTGCCCAGATGCCCCTCGATCGCAGCGCGGCGCGCGTGCAGGCGAATCGCGAGCGACGCGTCGCGTGCCGCGTCGTGCTGTGCGAGCGCGCGGTCGACGGCGTCGCGCGCGGCGTGCAGGTCGTCGTGCGCTTCGTGCGACGCGCCGAGCGCGAAGAGCGCCGCAGGGCCGAGCGCGGCGTCCGCCGCCGGACGTGCCGGAAACGCAGCCGCGTCGTCGTGCGCTTGCGGGGGCGCCGCGTCGGCGTTCGCTTCGCGGCAGGCGTCGCGCAGGAGGCCGTGGCGGAAGGCGTAACCGCCCTCGACGCGCCGCAGGACGCGGCCTTCGACCAGCGACGCGAGCGCCGCTGCGACGCGCGCGGGCGGCCGGCGCGTCAGCGCTTCGAGCGCCGCGACGTGGAGCGGAACGCCGGCCGCGGCGAGCGCGCCGGCGACGGCGAGCGCGTCGGGCGCGAGCGCGCGCACGCGCTCGGCGAGCGCGCGGCGCAGGCTCGGCGCAAGTTCGTCGTCGCGGTCCTGCACGAGCAATTCGACGTAGAGCGGGTTACCGCCGGTGCGCTCGTGCAAGCGCGCGACCGCGTCGCCGTCGAACCCGCGGTCCGGCGCGAGCGCACGGGCCAGCGCGCCGACCTCGTCGGCGCTCAAGCCGTCCAGTTCGATCACGTCGGCTTGCTGCGCGCGTGCGAGGACCGCGCCGAGTTCGTCGCTCTCTGCGTGGCCCGGGCGCATCGCGAGATTCCAGGTCAGCGGAAGGTCGCGCAAGCGGTCGATGCAGTAGCGCAGCGCGGTGAGCGTGTCGGGATCGGCGCAGTGCAGGTCGTCGATCTGAATCGTCAGCGGACCGGCGGACGCCGCGCGTTCGAATGCTTCGCAGGCGTTCTGCAGGCGCGTCGCGCCGTTCGCCGCGACCGCGCGCTGAACGCGTAGCGGAAGCCGCCCCTGCGCATACAGCGTGCGCGCGAGCGTGATCAGCGGGTCGAATGCGACGGTCGCGGCGCCGGGCAGGCACGTGACGGTGACGACGTCGGTCCCCGTGGCTTCCCAGCGCCGGCGCGCCTGCGCGAGCGCCCGCGACTTACCCGCACCGGGCTCGCCGACGACGAGCGCCGCCGCGCACGCGGGCGCGGCGAGCACGTCCACCACCGCCGCGTTGCCGATAAACGGTGCAGTGGTGCCAGCCGATGATGACCGTGCCGTGCCGAGGGCGTACTTGCCGATTGCGAGTCCACCCCGGCTCGAACTCGGAACACGAAGCACACGGGCTCCTTCCGTCTCGAGGCGGGAGGTAGGGCGTCAGTATCGCACGCCGACTCTTACGACGTGCTTACGCCCTTGGTCGTACCGGCGGCTGACGAGACCGTCTGCTCCCACGGCATCCGAAGGGAGCCGGGGCGCTCCGGCCAGCTCCCCGACTCGGCGAATGACATCGGATGAATTCCCGCCGTCCGTGGCCGCCCTTCGACAAGCTCAGGATGACGGGGGAGGAGGCGTGAACGTTGTGGAGGCTCAGACATAGGATGTTTGTCGCAGCACGGCGCATCGAACTAGCGTGAAGTTGGGCCGCCTCCCGTACGTCCTCGCGGGCGCTGCCGCATGCGCCGCCGCCCTCCTCGCCGCAGGTGTGACCGCGGTCGCGCAGCCGGCATCGGATCCGGTCGCGCTGGTGAACACGTTCGTCGGAACCTCGCACGCGCCGGACGCCGACAACGCGTACATGTTCCCGGGTGCCGACGCGCCGCTCGGGATGGTGCAGTGGAGCCCCGACACGCCGACCCACACGCCGAGCGCGGGCTACACCTACGCCGACACCGCGATCACCGGCTTCAGTCTGACGCACCTGAGCGGTGCGGGCTGCGACATCTACGGCGACTTCCGCTTTCTGCCGACCGTCGGCGCGGTCACCGATCCCGTGCACGCGCAGCAGCCGTTCGCGCACGCGAGCGAGAGCGCGAGCCCGGGTGGCTACGCCGTGACGCTCGGCGATCCGGCGATCCGCACCGAGCTGACCGTCACACAGCGCAGCGGTCTGGGTGCATTCACGTTTCCGGCGACCGCGCAGGCGAATCTGCTGATCGACACGTCGTCCGACCAGGCCGGCGTCAGCGACGCGCACTTCGCGATCGTCAGCGCGCACGAGATCAGCGGGTCGGCGACGAGCGGCGCGTTCTGCGGGATGCCGAATACGTTCACCATCTATTTCGACGCGCAGTTCGACCATGATTTCACGTCGTTCGGAACGTGGCAGGGAACGTCGGTCACGCCGGACGGGCCGGAGTCGTCGGGCCCGCACAGCGGCGGCTGGGTGCGTTTCGACACGACGCGCAACCGCACGGTGAAGGTCAAGGTCGCCGTTTCGTTCGTCAGCGTCGCCGGCGCGCGCACGAACATCGCGGCCGAAGCGAAGACGTGGGACCTGGGCACGGTCCGCGCCGCGACGGCGAAGGCGTGGCGCGCGCTGCTGGGCCGCGTGCGCATCGCCGGCGGCACGACCGCCGAGCAGCGCACGTTCTACACCGCGCTGTACCACGTGCTGCTCCACCCGAACGTCTTCAGCGACGCCGACGGCCGCTACGCCGGGTTCGACGGCAAGGTCCACGTCGTGCCGGCCGGGCACGTGCAGTACGCGAACGTCTCCGACTGGGACATCTACCGCACGCAGCTTCCGCTGCTCGCGCTGCTGATGCCGCACGAGACCAGCGACGTCGTGCGCACGCTGCTCGACGACGCGCACCAGGGCGGCTGGCTGCCGCGCTGGCCGGCGGCGAACGACTACACGGGCGTCATGGCCGGCGACTCCTCCGACCCGATCATCGCCGGCGCGTACGCGTTCGGCGCGCGCGACTTCGACTATCGCGCAGCGCTCGCCGCGATGCGCAAGGGGGCGACCGACACGACCTCGGAGCCCGGCCACGGCTGGTACGAAGAGCGCACGGGGCTCGCGGAATACCTCACGCGCGGCTACGTCGTCAACGCGCATACGACGTCGGTTTCGCCGGTCCCCAACGGCGCCTCCGAGACGCTCGAGTACGCGCTCGACGACTTCTCGATCGCGCGCTTCGCGCTCGCGCAGCACGACGCGGCCACGTATCGCGAGTTCATGCGCCGCTCGCAGAACTGGACGACGCTGTTCGACACGGAGACGGGGCTGATCACGCCGCGCGACGCCGACGGCGCGTTCGTGCAGACGCCGATCAAGAGCGGCGGGCAGAGCGGCTTCCAGGAAGGCAACGCGTACCAGTACACGTGGATGATCCCGCACGATCTGGGCGGGCTCGTTACGGCGATGGGCGGACCGGCGAAGGCGGTTGCGAAGCTCGACGCGTTCTTCACCAAGCTCAACGCCGGACCGTCGCAGCCGTACGCGTGGCTCGGCAACGAGCCGAGCATCGTCAGCCCCTGGACGTACTTGTACGCGAACGATCCCGCCGGCGAGGAGCGCGTCGCGCGCCAGGCGCTGACGACGCTCTACAACGACACGCCCGAAGGGCTTCCGGGCAACGACGACCTCGGGACGATGAGCGCGTGGTGGCTCTGGAACGCGATCGGTTTGTACCCGATCAACCCGTCGGTGCCGGTGCTGCTCGTCGGCAGCCCGCTGTTCACCAGCGTCGACCTGGATTCGCCGACCGGTTTGCACCTGCACGTGCGCGCGCCGCAGGCCGCGGACGCGAACCCGTACGTGCAGAGCCTGCGCGTCGGCGGTGTGCCGACGACGCGCTCGTGGGTCGCGCTGCCTGGGCACGGCGACTTGCGTCTCGACTACGTGCTCGGCGCCGCGCCGAGCGCGTGGGGAACCGCCGTCTCCGACGCGCCGCCGTCGTATCCGGCCGGCCCGCTCGCGTTTCCGCCGGCGACGTCCGCCGCGTTCGCGCCGCCGGCGCCGGTCGTCCTGACGCCGGGAACGCCGTCGATGCTCTCGGTCGCAGTCGCGAACACCGGCACGACGAACGTCGGCGTCACGTGGAGCGCGCAGGTTCCGCCGCAGCTCACGCTGACGCCCGCTTCGGGCGCGATTGCGGCCGCCCCGCACGGCGGCGGCGCACAGCGCGTGACGGTCACCGCCGATCCGTCGCTCGACGCGGGCCTGTACGACATCCCGATCGCGGGACGCGCCGACAACGGCGCGCTGCTCGCGCGCGCGGTCGTCGTCGCGCAGGTCGCGCGCCCCGGTAAACCGCTGCCGTTCGGATACATCGCGAACTTCAGCGACGGGACGATCCTCGCGATCGACCCGCGCACGCGCGCGTACGGCGCGCCGCTCGCGGTCGAGGCGGCGCCGGGCGGCGTCGCGCTGAGCCCCGACGGCACGCGGCTCTACGTTGCGAACCAGGGCGCGAACAGCATCAGCGTCGTCGACACGGCGTCGTCCAAGGTCGTCGCGACGGTGAAGGTCGGGAAGGTGCCGGCCGGGATCACCGTCTCGCCCGACGGCAAGACCGTGTGGTTCGCGATCTGGGGCGACGACGCCGTGCAGTCGATTACTGCGGCGACGCTCGCGGTGAGCGACCCGATCCCGGTCGGCACGCAGCCCGAGGGGGTCGTCATCACGCCCGACGGTTCGACGGTCTACGTCGCCGACAAGGGCAGCAACGAAGTCACGCCGATCGACGCGCGCAGCCACGTCAAAGGCACGCCGTTCGCGGCCGGGCGCAAGCCCGAAGGGCTCGCGATCGCACCCGACGGCAGCGTCCTGTACGCGGCCGACTCCGACGGAAACACCGTCACCGTCGTGGACCTCGCGACGAAGGCGGTCGCGGCGACGATCCCGGTCGGCAAAACGCCGATCGCGCTCGGCCTCTCGCCCGACGGCGCGCTGCTCTACGTCGCGAACTCGGGCTCCGGGAGCGTCACGCCGATCGACACGCGCACGCGCACCGCGCGCCGCGCGATCCACGTCGGCGAGGGACCGTTTGACGTGAAGTTTACGCGCGACGGCAGTACCGCGTTCGTCGTGAATACCGGCGACAACGAATGCGTGCCGATCGATGTGGCGACCGGCAAAGTCGGCCCGTCGCTCCCGACCGGCAACTTCCCGATCGCGCTCGTCCTCCCGCGCTGACACGCCGAACGGCGACACGAGCGCTCGGTTGAATGCCGAGCAGCGTGCCTAACGCCGAATTTACCGAGCGACGCTTTGCTAGCGCCCTACATCTAGCTATAATTGGCCAGAAGTAGCTCCGGGTGTCTACGGAGGGGTTCATGGCGGGATCCGCATTGCCGACGCCGCCACCGCCGAATTTTCGAACGTTGTTCGAGGCGGTGCCGGGTCTCTATTTGGTTCTCACGCCCGATCTTACGATCGCGGCGGTGAGTGACAGTTATCTGCGCGCGACGATGACCAGGCGCGGCCAGATCGTCGGGCGCGGGGTGTTCGAGGCGTTCTCCGGCCACCCCGACGACGCGGGCGCGACCGGGGTGAGTCACCTGCGCGCGTCGCTCGCCCGCGTGCTGCGCGAGCGCGTCGAGGACGTCATGCCGATCCAGAAGTACGACATCCGCCGGCCGGAAGACGAAGGCGGCGGCTCCGAGGAGCGCTTCTGGAGCTCGACCAACACGCCGCTGCTCGACCGGCGCGGCGAGGTGGCGTACATCTTCCACCGCGTCGCCGACGTGACGGAGTTCGTGCGGTTGCGCGAGCGCTCGCGCGACGCCGACGCGCTGCGCACGCGCGAGGGCGCCGCGGCGAACCGGGAGCTGAAGCGCGCGAACGCCGAGCTGGCGCGGCTCTACCGGAGGACGCGCGAACTGGACGATGTGAAGTCGCAGTTCTACGACAACGTCAGCCACGAGCTACGCACGCCGCTGGCGCTCATCCTCGGGCCGGCCGAGAGACTTCTGAACGGCGCGCTCCCGGACGACGTGCGCCGCGACGTCGCGCTGATCGAGCGCAACGCGAAAGTGCTGCTCGGCCACGTCGACGATCTGCTCGACGTCGCGAAGCTCGAAGCGGGGAAGATCACGCCGGCCTACGAGGACCACGACGTCGCGGAATTGGTGCGGCTCGCGGCCTCGTACTTTGAAGCGACCGCGCGCGACCGCGCGATCGTGTTCGACGTGCAGGCGCCGTGGCCGGTTCCCGCGCAGGTCGATCCGAAGCAACTGCGGCGGATCGTCTTCAACCTGCTCTCGAACGCGTTCACGTTCACCCCGCTCGGCGGCACCGTTCGCTGCGCGGTGCGCCCGTCGGCCGACGGCACGTCGGTCCTGATCGACGTCGCCGACAGCGGCCCGGGGATTCCGGTCGTGTTCCGCGAGGCGGTCTTCGAGCGCTTCCAGCAACTCGACGGCGGTGCGGCGCGCCGGCACGACGGGACGGGGCTGGGCCTTGCGATCGTGCGCGAGCTGCTGGCGCTGCACGGCGGGACCGTCTCCGTCGCCGACGCCCCTGAAGGCGGCGCGCTGTTCCAGGTCAGCGTTCCGGCGACCGCGCCGCCCGGCGCGCCGGTCGGCGTCCCCACCGTGCACGAGATGCCGGCCGCGCCGGCCTCGCCTGCGCGCGCGGTGCTCGACGCGCAGTGGTTCGTCCCGCCGCTGGCCGGCGCCGACCTCGACCGTCCGCTCGTCCTCATCGTCGAGGACAACCGCGAGATGAACCGCTTCATCGCCGAGAGCATGGCGCCGGAGTTCCGGACCGTGAGCGCGTTCGACCGCGGCGACGGCGTGCAGCGCGCGCTGCGCCTCTCGCCCGACCTCGTGCTGACCGACGTGATGATGCCGGGGACGAGCGGCGAAGGCCTGGTGCGCGAGCTGCGCGCGCGGCCCGACTTCGCAGCGGTCCCGATCGTCGTGCTGACCGGGAAGGCCGATGACGACGCGCGCGTCAGGTTGCTCGAGCTGGGCGCCGACGACTGTCTGACGAAGCCGTTCTCGACCCAGGAGCTGCTCGCGCGCGCTCGCAACCTGATCGCGGCGAAGCGCGCGGCCGAGCGGATCGCGCGGCTCCACGACGAGATCGTCGAGAAGAACGTGCGCCTGCGTGAGGCCGACCGCGCGAAGAGCGAGTTTCTCGCCGCGATGTCGCACGAGCTGCGCACGCCGCTCGCCGCGATCATCGGCAACGCCGAGCTGCTGCAGGCCGGCGCGATGGGCCCGCTCTCCGAGCCGCAGGACCAGCTCATGCGCGACGTGCTCGAAGGCGCCGAACACATGCTCGAAGTCGTCAACGACATCCTCGACCTCTCGAAGATCGAGGCCGGGCGCGTCGAGTTCGAGCCGGAAGAGTTCGACCTGGAGAGGACGCTCGCCGAGAGCCTTCAGGTCGTGCGCGAACGCGCCCGCTCCAACGGGATCACGCTCGAATACCGCGGCTTCGGCGAGGCGCGCCCGCTGTTCGCCGACCGCCGGCGGGTCAAGCAGATCGTCTACAACCTGCTCGCGAACGCGGTGAAGTTCACGCCGACCGGCGGCCGCGTGACGCTCACCGCCACGACCGCCGACCACGCGCGCGCGGCGTCGGCGCTCCCGGGATTCGACGCCGGGCACCGCGTCGCGCTTCCGGCCGGCCCGCTGCGCGAGTTCGTCGAGATCAGCGTCCTCGACTCGGGCGCGGGGATGATGAGCGACGAGATGGCCCGGCTCTTTCAGCCGTACGCGCAGCTCGCGAGCACGCACAAGGGCGAAGGAACCGGGCTCGGCCTCTCGATGGTGCGCCAGCTCTGTGAGCTGCACGGCGGCGCCGTCGCGGTGACGAGCGAGGAAGGCACCGGGAGCTGCTTCACCGTCTGGCTCCCCGGCCGTCGCTCGGAGAACCCGCCGGACGTTACGCCTCCAGCGGAAGACCGAACGCGGGGAACAATGCCGTGTTCATGAAGTTCATCACGGCGGCGATCCGCTCGCCGTCGAGCGTCAGGACGTGGATCGCGTGCGCGCGCCACGGCGCATCGTCGGCGTCGCGGTCGTACAGTGCGAACGCAGGCTGGCCGTTCGCGCTGATCGGGACCAGCCGGATCGCGGTGAATCCTTCCTGCTGCCACGCCCACGCCAGCAGGCCGCGGATCGCCGCGGGGCCACGATACCATTCCGTTCGCGGCGGCATCGCGAAGATCGCGTCTTCTTTCAGCAGCGCGACGAAGCCGTCGAGGTCGATGTTTTCCCACGCTGCGACGTAGCGCTCGAGCAGCCGGCGCTCGCGCTCGCCGTGCGGCTGCAGCGCGTGCGGCGGCGCGTCGTCGGGGAGGTTCTTTCTCAGCGTTTCACGGGCGCGCTGCAACGCGCTCGTGACGGAGGCGAGCGTCACGTCGAGCGCCGACGCGGTCTCCGCGGCCGACCACCCGAGCACCTCGCGCAGCAGCAGCACCGCACGCTGGCGCGGCGGCAGGTACTGAATCGCCGCGACGAACGCGAGCTGCGTCGCCTCGCGCATCTCGTAGCGCGCCTGCGGTCCGGGGCGTTCGTCGGCGACCTGTTCCAGCGCGGCGTCCGGATACGGTTCGAGCCACGGCACATCCAGCGCCGGTGGGCCGGGAAGCCCGGTCGACGGCGGCGCGACGAGTTGCGGCAGGACGCGCGCGGCGCTCGCGCGCCGCGCGAGCATCGTCAGCGAGACGTTGGTCGCGATGCGGTAGAGCCACGTGCGCAGCGAGGTGCGCCCTTCGAACCGGTCGGCGCCGCGCCAGGCGCGCACGAGCGCTTCCTGTACCGCATCCTCGGCCTCGTGCGTGGAGCCGAGCATGCGGTAGCAGTGCGCCTGCAGCTCCCGCCGGTACCGCTCGGCGTCGTCGACGACCGTCATCGCGTGCACGCTTCGTGCCGCCTACGGAACCGCCTCGACCCCGGCGGCCGTCACGGTGAAGATGCTCGCCTCGTCGTCGCGCGGCTGCGCGACTAGATCGACGAACGCAGCCCCGACCTGCGCCGGCGTCTGCGCAGCGCCCATCCGTTCGACGAACGCGGCCGGCGAGATGCCGTGGTAGCCGCTGTATGCGGCGACGGCTTGGTCGCCGAGCTCGGTGCCCACCATGATCCGCGACGGCACGAGCGCGAGGAAGCGAATCCCGCGTCGCTGCCGGTCCGACTCGCCCTGGAAGTACTCGGCCAGGAACATCTGCATCCGCTTCGCCCCGGCGTAGCCGCCCGACATCGGCGAGCCGAGGAGCCCGGCGCCGCTCGACACCAGCACGACAGTCGAACCGGGCGCGAGCGGCGTGCGCAGCGCGGCCTGGCAGAATGCGAGCGACGCACGCACGTCGGCGTTCCAGCTGATCGAGAACTGCTCCCAGCTTTGTTCGTGCACGGGCACCTTGTGCGGCGGCGCGCCGGCGCTGACGACCAGCACGTCCGGCGTCACCGCCGCGAAGACGCGCTCCACCGCGTCGGGCGCAAAGACATCGAGCGCGAGCGTCGCCGTTCCCGGCACGTCGCGCGCGAGCTTCGCGAGCGAGTCCGCGCCGCGTCCCACCGCGAGCACGTCGGCGCCGTCGGCGCGCGCCGCAGCGACCAGCTCGCGGCCCACGCCGCGGCTCCCGCCCAAAACGACGACCTGTTTCCCCGCCAACCGAGCCATGTGAATCCCTCCGAGACGAGGGCGCACTGCGCACCCTTCGTTGTTAGGGACTCGGCGGCGGGGCGAAACTCATCGGTGAGCCGCGCTCAGCGGCGCAGCGTGATGGTCGTCGGCGCGCTCGTCCGGCCGGTCGGCAGCACGGCGACCGCGCGCAGGTGGATGACCGGCGTGCGGTCGAGGTCGAACGCGACCGGCGACGTGTAGCGCGCGGATTTTGCCGTCGGCAGCCGGTCGTCGGTCGTGTAGCGGATCACCGCGTCCGGGACGAGGTCGTCGAGCGCGACGGTGCCGGTCGCTGCGCTCGGGCGCAGCTCGGTCTCGTTGAGGCTGCGGTGCACGTTCTCGGCGACGACGCTCTCGCCGCCGGTAATGCGCGCGGTCGGGTTTGGGATGCGGAACGGGATGCCGTCGGCTTCGAGCCGCGCGAACTGCTTGCGGCTGCGCTCGGCGAAGCTCGACCAGCGCTTGTCGGCCGCCGGTGTCCACCCGTCTTCCGCGACGGCGAACGCGCGCGGGAGCAGCATGTAGAAGAGGTGGTCGGCGGTCGGAATATACTCGGTCCACATGTTGCCCTGCACGCCCAGGACGTGCTTGGCCTGATCGGGCGTGAGCGCCGCGGGCGTCGGGTTGAAGTCGTAGATCATCTGCGGCGTCGAGACGCAGCAGATCGCGAGCGGTTCGAAGTCCTCGTCGCCCTGCGCCCAGTCGAGGTAGAGCGGCCCGTCCGGCGTCATCACGACGTCGTTCCCGCGCCGCGCCGCGATGATGCCACCCTGGGTTCCTCGCCACGACATAACCGTCGCGCCCTTCGAGACGCCGCCGTCGAGGATCTCATCCCAGCCGATCATCTTGCGCCCGCGCGCGTTCAGATACTGCTCGATGCGGCGCGTGAAGTAGCCCTGCACCGCGTCGTAGCTCGCGAGGTGGTGCTGCTTCATCAGCGCGTTCACGAACGGGCTGCGCTTCCACGCGTCCTTCGGCACCTCGTCGCCGCCGATGTGGACGTAGCGGCCCGGGAAGAGCGCCATCACTTCGTCGAGGATCGTCTGGAAGAACGTGAAGGTGCGTTCGGTCGGGCACGCGATGTCGGTGCTAACGCCCCACGTCTCGCGGACTTTGAACGCGCCGGGCGCGCAGGCGAGTTGCGGGTACGCGACGAGCGCCGCGACCGAATGGCCGGGCATCTCGATCTCGGGCAGGATCGTCACGTAGCGCCGCCTCGCGTACGCGACGACCTGGCGAATCTGATCCTGCGTGTAGTAGCCGCAGTAGCGCTTGCCGTCGGTCTGCGTCTCGTCGTGCCCGACTTCGGTCCCCGCGCGGCACGAGCCGACCTGCGTCAAACGCGGGTAGTGCGCGATCGCGATGCGCCAGCCCTGATCGTCGGTCAGGTGCCAGTGGAACGTGTTGAGCTTGTAGCGCGCCGCAAGGTCGATGTAGCGCTCGACGACCGCGACGGGGAAGAAGTGCCGCGAGACGTCGAGGTGGATGCCGCGCCACGAATACGCCGGCCAGTCGTCGACCGTGACGCCGGTCAGCGTGTTGCCGTCGGAAGCGCGCGCGGGGAAGAGCTGTTCGAGCGTCTGCACGCCGTAGAAGAGGCCGGCTCCCGTGTTCGCCGTGACGCTCACGCCGGTCGCGTCGACTTTGAGGCGATAGCCTTCCGCGCCGATCAATGGGTCGACGTTGTGGATCGTGAGCCGGATCGGCGCGGATCCGCTGATCATCGTGCCAACCGAGGCGTGGACCCCGCGAGCAGCGAGGAATGCCTGCAGCAGATCGGCCACGTTGCGCTCGTCGGAGGACTGCGCCGCGATGACGACGGTGGACGGGACCGTATAGGTCGAACCGTTCAAGGTGACTTGGCGCGGCTTCGGGATGAAGCCGAGCCCGTCGAGCGTGGGCGGCGTCGGTGCCGTCGGCGCCTGGGCGATTGCCGGTCCGTTCTGCGAAAGAACGAGCGAGCAAACGAGAATTGCCGCAGTGCGAGACCAGCGATTCATCGGGTGTCTTCTCCCAGGCTTCCGGAGCGATTATCGGGGACTGCGACAAAACCAGCATGAGAAACCTCCCGTGACGCGAAGAAAGGTCGGATGTTTACGCGCCGGGCCCTGACATATGGGCTCCTGTGTTCGGTTGCTTTGCTTGGCCTGCCCGCCGCGGATGCGGCCGGTAACGGGGTCGCGGTGCATCCGAATGAGCCGGCTTCAGCCGTCATTGCCGCGGCCGGCCACGTCGTGCCGTCACCGGTGCAGTTGCGCTGGCAGCGCCGCGAGTTGACCGCGTTCATCCACTACGGCCCGAACACGTACACGGGGCTCGAAATCGGCACGGGAACCGAAAGCCCGAACATCGTCGCGCCCGATCGGCTCGATACCGATCAGTGGGTGCGCGTGCTCAAGAACGCCGGCTTCAGCGAGATCATGCTGGTGACGAAGCACCACGACGGGCTCGTCCTGTGGCCGACGCGCTACTCGCACTACTCGGTGAAGTACAGCACCTGGCGCGACGGGAAAGGCGACATCGTCGGCGACTTCGTGAAGTCCGCGCACAAGTACGGCATGGCGGTCGCGTTCTACCTCTCGCCGGCCGACATTCACGAGGGGCTCGCCGGCGGCACGTACGCGAACGGCAGCAAGCCGAAGCCGGTGACGATCCCGACGCTCGTTCCCGGCGACACGCGCCGTCCCGCGCGCACGTTCCACTTCGTCGAGGACGACTACAACGCGTACTACATGAACACGCTCTACGAGCTGCTCACGCAGTACGGCCCGGTCGACGAGTTCTTCTTCGACGGGTTCAACCCGCTGAAGGACCGCAAGCAGCACTACGCGTTCGACGACTGGTACAAACTCGTGCGCGCGCTGCAGCCGAACGCGGCGATGTTCGGCGGCCCTGACGTCAACTGGGTCGGCAATGAGGACGGCTACGCGCGCGAGACGCAGTGGAGCGTCGTGCCGTTCACCGCGCCGCCGGTCCCGACGCAGGCGACGCATGTGCTCGACCCGGCCGATCCGGACGCGGGGAATCGCGCCTCGCTCGTCGATCCGAAGACGCGGCTGATTCAGTGGTATCCGTCGCTCTGTGACGCGCGATTGGAGAAGACGTGGTTCTGGCATCCGGACCAGCCACCGAAGTCGCTCGACGACCTCGAAAAGATGTACTACGGCTCGGTCGGGCGCAACTGCGTGCTGATCCTCGACGTGCCGCCCGACCAGCACGGGCGCTTCGACGACGCCGACGTCGTGCGGCTCGGCGAGTTCGGTGCGTGGCTGCGCGCGCACCTCACGCACGATCTCGCGGCGCACGTGACTTCCGCGCCGTCGTCGGACGGAACGGTCTACGACCTGCACGGCGCCGTGCGTTTCCAGACGATCGGCTTGCGCGAGAACATTGCCGCCGGCCAGCGGATCGAAGAATTCACCGTCGACGCCGACGCGCCGGGCGGCGGCTGGCAGCAAGTTGCGCACGGCACGACGATCGGCGCACGCCGGCTGCTGCGGCTCGACGCGCCGGCGACCGCACACCGGTTGCGCCTGCGCATCCTGCAGTCGCGCGCGACTCCCGAGCCGGTCCGGCTCGCGCTCTACCTCTGATTCGCACGTAGGTTTCGCCCATGCACTTGACCGCCCTCGACTGGGTCATCGTCGTCGTTTCCCTCGCCGTGACGTTCACGCCCGCGATCCTGCTCGCGCGTCGCGCCGGCCGCAACACCGCCGAGTTCTTCGCGGCGGGACGGCAAGCGCCGTGGTGGCTGATCGGCATCTCGCTCGTCGCGACGACGTTCAGCACCGACACGCCGAACCTGGTGACGAACTTCGTGCGTACCGGCGGCGTCGCGGCGAACTGGCAGTGGTGGGCGTTCCTGCTGACCGGGATGGCGACGGTGTTCTTCTACGCGCGGCTGTGGCGGCGCAGCGGCGCGCTGACCGACCTCGAGTTCTACGAGATGCGCTACTCGGGGAAGGCCGCCTCGTTCGTGCGCGGCTTCCGCTCGATCTACCTCGGGCTGTTCTTCAACGTCGCGATCATCGCGTCGGTCAACCTCGCCGCGGCGAAGATCGCGAGCGTGCTGTTCGGGCTGCCGGAGTGGGAGACGCTCGTCGTCGCCGGGACCGTCGTGATCGTGTTCGCGGCGACGGCGGGCCTGTGGGGCGTGATGGTCACCGACATGATCCAGTTCTGCATCACCATGTCGAGCGCGTTCGCCGCGATGTACTACGCGCTCAAGTCGCCGCAGGTCGCCGCGCTCGGCGGCCTCTCCGGCCTGATCGCGCACGTGCGCACGGTCAGCCCGCACACGCTCGCGCTGTTGCCGGACTTCTCGGACTGGAGCGTCGCGCTCGGCATCTTCATCATCCCGATCACGGTGCAGTGGTGGTCGGTATGGTACCCGGGCGCGGAGCCCGGCGGCGGCAGCTACGTCGCGCAGCGGATGCTCGCCGCGCGGCGCGAGAGCGACTCGCTGTGGGGAACGATGCTCTTCCAGCTGATGCACTACGCACTGCGGCCGTGGCCGTGGATCATCGTCGCGCTCGCGTCGACCGTCGTGTACCCGTCGCTCGCCGACATTCACGCGCGCTTCCCCGGCGTCGCGCCGAACCTCGTCGGCGACGACATCGCGTATCCGGCGATGCTCGTCTTTCTGCCGGCGGGCTGGTCCGGGTTCATGGTGGCCGGGCTGTTCGCCGCGTACCGTTCGACACTGGAATCGCACCTGAACTGGGGAACGTCGTACCTGGTGAACGACTTCTACCGGCGCTTCATCAACAGCCAGGCCAACGAGAAGCACTACGTGCTGATCGGCCGCATCGTCACCGCGCTCATCATGGTCGTCGCGCTGCTCTTCACGTTCGCGCTCGACACGGCGAAGGAGACGTTCGCGCTGATCCTGCAGATCGGCGCGGGGACGGGGTTGATCTACCTGCTGCGCTGGTTCTGGTGGCGTATCAACGCATGGAGCGAAGTCTCGGCGATGATCGGTTCGTTCGCGATCTCGCTGCTGTTCTTCGTCATGGCGAAAGTGGGCCATCCGGTCGACGGCACGACTGCGCTGCTCGCGACCGTCGCGTTCACGACGGTCGTGTGGATCGCGACGACGCTCCTCACGCCGCCGGTCGACGCCGCGACGCTCGCCGCGTTCTACGCAAAAGTTCGTCCGGCCGGGCCCGGTTGGCGGCGCGTGCGCGCGACGACCGGGCTTCCGCCCTCGCCGGACAGCTTCACGAACGCGTTTCTCGGCTGGGTACTCGGTCTCTGCACGGTCTACGCGGCGCTGTTCGGGACCGGCGCGTTCGTGTACGGCCACCCGGCGCAGGGCTTCGCGTGCGCGATCATCGCGCTCATCGCCGGCGGATCGCTGCTGCGGCTCGGCCGCACGGCGTGGGGCAGCGAACCGGGCGCAACGGCGGAGGTCGTGGCGCAACCCGCGGCGATGTGAGCAAGGTGCTCGAGGTCATCGTCACCGGACTGCGCGAGGCCGCGATCGCCGCGGCGGCAGGCGCGGACCGGTTGGAACTGGTCACCGCCTTCGAGCGCGGCGGCCTGACCCCGGACCTGCGCGTCGTCGACGACGTCGCGCGTACCGTCACCGTCCCCGTGCACGTGATGGTCCGCCCGCACGACCGCAGCTTCTGCTACACGCGCGCGGAACGGTACGAGATCACCGAGACCGCGGCGCGGATGCGCAACGCGGGCGCGAGCGCGATCGTCTTCGGCGCGCTGGAGCTCGACCGCAGCATCGACCTGCGCCTCGTCGAGGACGTCGCCGGCCGCGCGAACCTGCCCCTGACGTTCCACCGCGCCTTCGATCACGCACACGACCTGCGCGAAGCATACGCGCAACTCGCAACGCTCCCCGCCGTGACGCGCGTCCTGACCGCCGGCGGCGCCGCCGACGCATGGAGCGGCCGCGCCCTGCTGCACGACCTGATCGCGCAACGGCGCGCCCCAGAGGTTCTGGTCGGCGGCGGAATCACCGTGGCGAATCTACGCGACGTCGTCCGCCGCACCGGCGCCCGCGAAGTCCACGTCGGCAACGCCGCGCGGACCGAGGGCAAGATCGACGGCACCAAAATCGAAGCGCTCGCGACCCTCCTGAAACTTCCCTCCCCCGAGTCAGTAGCCTAACGCACCATGCGGGGCTGTCTCATCGTCGTCAGCATCATCGCGCTCATCGTCCTGGCGCCGACCCTGGCCATCCCCTTCTTACACCTGTTCACGATCCCGATGTTCGCGGTCACCGCGGTCGTGCTGCTCGTCGCGCTGAACCGGCGCTAGCCGCCGGCAGCGCGGGAACGAGCGGCTCGCGCACGCGGAAGACCGCTCTGATGCAGGCGGCGTCACAGACCGCGATCTGGACATGCGTCTTCTCGGGAAAACCAGCGCCTTCGTATGCCGGTTTGCCTTCTGTGAAGATGCCCTTTACTGACTGGATCGGTTCGAGAGATTGAAGCCGCATCAGCGAGTGAAGTTGCTTGATGACGACGCAATCGAGTTCTCTGCGCAGCCCATCGTGTGAATTGCTGGGCAAGGTCCGGCCGAGTGACCGAAATTCGT
>JAFAMK010000147.1 GCA_019233415.1 Vulcanimicrobiota bacterium | reverse complement strand
GCGATCACCGCGCCGAGCATCGCGAGCCAGATGAACAGCGTCTCGGCCAGATCGTCGGTCCACAGAAACGCGTGGTTGAAGACGTAGCGCGAGACGACGCCGAGGAAGAGGATGACGACCTCGGCCAGCACGAGCAGCGCGGCGGGGACCTCGGTGATCCACCGCAGCGCCTGCGTCATCGCATCATGATCCCGCCGTCGACGACCAGCGTCTCGCCGTGCACGTACGACGCGCGCGGCGACAGAAGCCACGCGATCGCCTCGGCCGCCTCCTCCGGCGCGGCGAGCCGCCCGAGTGGAACGCCGGCGAGCAGCGCCTCGCGCTTCGCGTCGTCTTCGAGCAGCGCGGTCATCATCGGCGTCGCGATCGAGGCCGGGCACACGCCGTTGACCGCGATCCCGCGCTCGGCGAACGCGCGCGCCGCGTTGCGGGTCAGCGCCAGAACGGCGCCCTTGCTGGCGCTGTAGGCGGCCTGCCCGAAGAGCCCGCCGCCGCGCAGGCCGGCGACGCTGGAGACCGTGCAGATGCGCGCGCCGCGTTCCATCCGCCGCACCGCTTCGCGGATGCACAGGAACGTTCCGACCACGTTGACCCGGTAGACGTGCATGAACTGCTCGGCGGTCGCGTCCATGAACGGCGTCGTGTCGGTGATCCCCGCGCAGGTCGCGAGCGCGTCGACACGCCCGTAGCGCGCGCCGACCGCCTCGAACGCGGCGACGACCGCGGGCTCGTCGCCGACGTCCACCGCGAGGGCCAGGTGCGCCGGGCCGAGGCCGTCAGCGGTGCGCACGGCCGCGGCGCCGTCGAGGTCGAGACAGGCCACGGTGAAGCCCTGACGGGCCAGCACCACGGCGGTCGCAGCGCCGATCCCACTCCCGGCGCCGGTCACAACGGCAACGCGCACTGTCACCGAAGGCTTGACAGCAGGTGGGTCATGCTCGTAGCATTGCCGACAGCCGAACAAAAGTCAACATTTCCGAACAAAGGGTCCGAGCCATGCCTCGTGAGTGGCTGCGTCAGGAACGCCAACAACGGATCGCGGAGCAGCTTCGCGTCAACGGTTCGCTGCGCGTGAAGGATCTTGCTGCGCGTTTCGGCGCGTCCGACATGACGATCCGGCGCGATCTGGCCGACCTCGAAGCGGCCGGCGTCGTCAAGCGCGTCCACGGCGGCGCGATCGCGTGGAAGACGCGCACGCCGTTCGGTGAGCGTTCGGCGATCTCGGGCGCTGCGAAAACGACCATCGCGCGCGCGGTCGCCGCGCTGATCGAGCCCGGCGAGTGCGTGATGTTCGACATGGGGACGACGAGCTACGCCGTCGCGTGCGAATTGGCCGACCGCACGGGGCTCTTCCTCATCACGAACGCCGTGAACACCGCGCGCGAGCTGACGCGCGGGCGCAACCGCGTGCTGCTCGTCGGCGGGTTCGTGCACGGCCACGCGCCGGAGCTGAACATCGTCGGCGAGATCGCGTGCGAGACGATCCGCCGCTTCCGCGCCGACAAGCTGATCCTCGGCGCCGGCGGGATCACGCTCGAGCACGGGCTGATGTACTTCGACGTCGAGGAAGTCGACGTTCGCACGGCGATGCTCGAGTCGGCGCGCACCGTCATCGTCGCGTCCGACCACACGAAGTTCGGCCGCGAGGACCTCGTCCCGCTCACGCCGCTCTCGCGCGCCGACGTGGTCGTCACCGACGCGCCGCCGCCCGAATCGTTCCGCACCTACTTTGCCGAGCACGACGTGCGCGTGATCGTCGCCAACGACGTCGACGAGGAGCAGGTCACGGCGTGACGGCGCAGCTCGACGCGGTCGTCGCGCGCTACTACGTCGAGTCGTACTTCGACCTGGCCCACGCCGCTGCGATCCTCGCCGGCGAGCAGTCGACCGGGACGTTCGTGCGCGTGCGCGGCGAAACCGACGCACTGCGCGGGCGCCACGGCGCGACCGTCGTGGAGGTCGAGGAACTGGAACCGCACGCGGCGCCGTCGCTGCCGGGCGCGACGAAGCCACCGGGCGCCACGCGCGTCAACGCAGGCCATGTCGCGATTCGCTTCCCGCTCGAGAACTTCGGCCCGTCGCTCCCGAACCTGCTCGCGGCGGTCGCCGGCAACCTCTTCGAATTGCGCGAACTCGCCGGAATTCGTCTGCTCGACCTCGACCTGCCGGAGGCGTTCGCCGCGCGCTATCCCGGGCCGCGTTTCGGCATCGCGGGGACGCGGGTGCTCGCGGACGCGACGGCGGGACCGCTCGTCGGCAGCATCATCAAACCGTCGGTCGGGCTCTCGCCAGACGAGCACGCGCGGCTCGTCGGCGAACTCGCCGAAGCCGGCGCGGACTTCTGCAAGGACGACGAGCTGCTCGGAAACCCGCCGTACTCGCCGCTGCGCGAGCGCGTCCGCGCCGTCATGGCGGCAGTCGAGCGCGCCGAGCGCAAGACCGGTCGCCGCTTGATGTACGCGTTCAACATCACCGACGACATTCAGAACCTCGAGCGCAACTACGCGATCGTGCGCGATGCGGGTGGGACGTGCGTCATGGCCTGCATCAACCTGATCGGGCTCGGCGGTATCAGCTATGTGCGCTCGTTCTGCGAGCTGCCGATCCACGGGCACCGCGCGATGATCGGCGCGCTGATGCGCCATCCCTCGCTCGGGATCGCGTTCCGCGCGTACCAGAAGCTCGCGCGCCTCGCCGGCGCCGACCACCTGCACACGAGCGGGATGAACAACAAGTTCTACGAGACGAACGAAGAAGTCGCCGCCTCCGTGCGCGACGTGCTGACGCCGCTGCTCGGCGGGTACTCGTGTCTTCCGGTGCTCTCGTCCAGCCAGTGGGCGGGAACGGCGGAGCCGACCTACGCGCTGACGCACACGACCGACGTGCTGATGGTCTGCGGCGGCGGGATTCACGCGCATCCCGGCGGCGTCGCGGCGGGGATCGAGAGCGTGCGCCAGGGCTGGGAAGCCGCGGTCGCGGGGATTCCGCTGCGCAGCTACGCCGACGGCCGCACCGCGCTGCGCGAGGCGATCGAGACGTTCGCGTGACCGACCTCGCGCTCTGCTTCTACGGCGACGACTTCACCGGCTCGACCGACGCGCTGGCGAACCTGAGCGCGGCCGGGCTGCGCACCCTGGTGCTGTTCGCGCTGCCGCCGGAACCGGAATTGAAGCGACTCGCCGGACTCTACGACGCGCTCGGCGTCGCGGGGATCGCGCGCTCGCTTCCGACCGGCGAGATGGAAGCCGAGGTGCGGCCGGTTTTCGAAGCGTTCGCGCGGCTGCGCCCGGCGGTCGTGCAGTACAAAATCTGCTCGACGTTCGACTCGTCGCCGTCGCGCGGCAGCATCGGGCGCGCGTGCGAGATCGGGCACGCGGTCTTCGGCGCGTGCGCGATCCCGGTCGTCGCCGCGCAGCCGCAGCTCGGGCGCTACACGGTCTTCGGCAACCACTTCGCGCGCGCCGGCGACGGCGCGATCTACCGGCTCGACCGCCACCCGGCGATGTCACGCCACCCGGCGACACCGATGACCGAGCCCGACCTGGTCGTCCACCTGCAGGCGCAGACGGCGCTCCCGGTCATCGGCCTGAACCGCCTCGAACTGGACGACTACGCCGTCGTCGCGGCGCGCCACGCCGGACCACTCGTCCTCGACGCGCTCGACGAGGCCGACCTCGACCGCATCGCGTCGCTGATCTGGTCGTCCGACGACGAGCCGACGCTGTTCGCCGTCGGTTCCGGCGGCCTCAGCCGCGTGCTCGGCGCGCGTCTCGCGCAACGCGGCACGCGGCGCGCCCTCGATCCTGCGCCGGACGCCGCCCCCAGCGGCCCGGTTCTCGCCGTCTCGGGCAGTTGCGCGCCGCAGACCGGCGCGCAGATCGGCGCAGCACTCGACGCTGGCTGGTACGGCGTCCACCTCCCGGTGGAACGGCTCGACGCGGGCGCCGCCGAGGATGACGTCCTCACCGCGCTGCGCGCGGGGCGCGACACGGTGGTCTACACCGCGCTCGGCGCGCAGCCGTCCGCGGCGCCGGTCGACCCGCGCGCGGTCGGTACGGCGCTCGGCGCGCTCGTCCGCGCGGCGGTCGCGCGGGCCGGCGTGCGGCGCGTCGTCGTCGCCGGCGGCGACACCGCCGGCCAGACGATGCGCGCGCTCGGCGCGTCCGGGCTCGCCTACGCCGGCTCGATCGCCGACGGTGCGCCGCTCTGCCGCCTGTTCGCGCGGGACCCCTTGCTGGACGGTCTCGACGTCGTCCTCAAGGGCGGCCAGGTCGGCGAACGCAGCTTCTTCGAGCACGTCCGTAACGGCAAGTACGTTCCTGCCCGATAATTCCCGACAAAGGAGGGCCCCATGTCCAACGTCACTCGCGCTCGGTTCGCGCTCGGCACGGCGGCGGCGTTTGCGTCGGTCGGCATCGCGCGGTTCCCGGCGAACGCCGCCGAATACCCGCTGAAGTACGCGAACAACTTGCCCCTGACGCACCCGATGAACGTGCGCGCGCTGGAGGCGGCGGACAAGATCAAGTCGGAGTCGGGCGGGCGCGTCGAGATCACGATCTTCCCGAACAACGCGCTCGGCGGCGACGGCTCGATGCTCACGCAGGTCCGCGCCGGCGCGATCGCGTTCTACACGAACTCCGGGCTGAATCTCTCGGCGCTGACGCAGGCCTGCGGGATCAACTGCATCGGCTTCGCGTTCCCGACGTACAAGGACGTGTGGACCGCGATGGACGGCGACCTCGGCGCGCACGTGCGCGGTGCGCTCGAGGGTGTCGGGCTGTACGCGTTCGACAAGATGTGGGACAACGGCTTCCGCGAGATCACGACCAGCACCGGCCCGATCAACGGACCGAAGGACCTGAGCGGGTTCAAGATTCGCGTGCCGGTCAGCCCGCTGAGCACCTCGCTCTTCAAGGCGCTCGACGCCTCGCCGGTCGGGATCGACTTCAGCAACGTCTACACGTCATTGCAGACGAAGCTCGTCAGCGGCCAGGAGAACCCCATCGTCGTCATCGAGACCGTCAAGCTGTACGAAGTCCAGAAGTACTGCTCGCTGACGAACCACATCTGGGACGGCTTCTGGTTCCTGGCCCACGGTGAGACCTGGAACAAGCTTCCCAAGAACCTCCAGGAGATCGTCGCGCGCAACATCGACGCCGCGGCGGAGAAGGACCGCAACGACGTCAAGTCGCTGAACACGTCGCTCGCGTCGAAGCTGAAGTCGCAGGGCCTCGCGATGAACGCGCCGGCGACCGGCCCGTTCCGCGACGCGCTCGCGCGCGCCGGCTACTACAAGGACTGGAAGAAGACGTTCGGCGACACCGGCTGGGCCGCGCTCGAAAAGTACACCGGCAAACTAGGCTGACGCTTTCGGGCGCGGCGCGAGGCGCCAGACGGCGTCCGCGAACGCGTGGACGTCGTCTTCGGTCGTGTCCCACGAGGTCATCCAGCGCGCGACGCGGTTGGCGCTATCCCACATGTAGAAGCGCCGCTCGCGCATCAGCGGTTCGATCGCGTCGGCGGGAAGGATCGGGAAGACCGCGTTCGCCTCGACCGGGTACGCGAAGGTGATGACGTCGTCGAGGTCGCGCAGCCGCGCGGCGAGCAGCCGCGCCATCGCGTTCGCGTGCGCGGCGTTTTCGTGCCACAGCCCGTCGCGCAGCAGCGCGTCGAACTGCGCGGCGACGTAGCGCATCTTCGAGGCGAGCTGCGTCCCCTGCTTGCGCGTGTAGGGCAGCGCGTCGAGCGCGGGGTGGGGGCGCGGGAAGACGATCGCCTCGCCGAACATCAGCCCGTTCTTCGTCCCGCCGAACGTGCACACGTCGATCCCCGTCTCGCAGAGCAGCGTGCGCAAGTCGACGCCGAGCGCGACCGCGGCGTTCGCGATCCGTGCCCCGTCGACATGGAAGAACAAGT
>JAFAMK010000090.1 GCA_019233415.1 Vulcanimicrobiota bacterium | reverse complement strand
GCGGTCCTCGAGCTCGCCGGCATCCACGACATCGTCACCAAGTCGCTCGGGACGAACAACCCGATCAACGTCGTCCTCGCGACGTTCGAGGCGCTGGGCTCGCTCAAGACCGCCGAGAAGGTCGCGGCGCTCCGCGGCAAGACCGTCCAAGAGATCTTCGCGTAAAACGATCATGGCTGAAAAAACGACTGAGGCCCTTCGACAGGCTCAGGGTGACGGGGCGTTCACGCTCGCGACGCTCAAGCCGAACCCTCACTCCCGCCCGAAGCGCGTGCGCATCGGCCGCGGGCACGGTTCCGGCATGGTCAAGACCGGCGGCGAAGGCGGCAAGGGTCAGACCGTCCGCTCGGGCGGCGGCAAAGGCCCCGCGTTCGAAGGCGGCCAGACGCCCTGGTCGCGCCGGCTTCCGCAGAAGCGCGGCTACTCGCAGAAGGCGCGCGACATCGGGCACTTCCGCCAGACCTTCGCGGTCCTCAACGTCGGCGATCTGGCCGGCTGGGACGCCGCGGTCGAGGTCAGCCCGCAGTCGCTGCGCGACGCCGGGAAGATCAAGAACCTCAAGGACGGCGTGAAGATCCTCGGCGGCTCGACCAAGTCGAAGGCCAAGGGCGGTCAGCTCCCCGCGGGGCTCAAGTTCCGCGACGTGCTGTTCTCGGCGTCGGCGCGTGAGGCGCTCGGCGCCGTCGGCGCCGACTTCGGCGACACCGAGCCAGCAGCGGCCGAGTAGAGAGCCTCCGTGCTCACCACCCTTCGGAACGCGCTCTTCGTCCCCGATATCCGCAAGCGGATCGGGTTCGTGTTCCTCGCGTTCACCGTCTTCGTCCTGATGATCCACGTCCAGCTTCCGAACGTGGACCAGAAGCAGTGGAACGCGATGATCCAGTCGGGCGCGTTCTACCAGTTCCTGGGCTTCCTCTCGGGCGGCGCGCTGCAGCACCTCTCGATCATCGCCATGGGGATCACGCCGTACATCAACGCGTCGATCATCATGCAGCTGATGACGGTGGTCATCCCGCAGCTCGAGGAGATGGCGAAGAAGGGCGGCGAGGAAGGCCGTAAGCGCATCAGCCGCTACACGCGCTGGCTGACGATCATCCTCGGGACGATCCAGGCCACCTCGATGGCGATCGCGATGAGCCGCGGCGGCGTCTTCTACGACCACTCGTGGCTGTTCATCGTCTACGCGGTGATCGCGTTCGTCTCCGGGACGATGTTCCTGATGTGGCTCGGCGAGCAGATCACCGACAAGGGGATCGGCAACGGCATCTCGCTGATCATCTTCGTCGGCATCGTGCTGCGCTTCCCGACGCAGGTCGCCCAGACGTTCTCGCTCGCCGGCAAGGGCAACGTGAACTGGCTCGGGATCATCCTGTGGATCGCGATCGCGCTCGTCACGATCGTCTCGATCGTCTTCATGTACCAGGGCCAGCGGCGCATCCCGGTCCAACAGGCGCGCCGCGTCGTCGGCCGCAAGATGTACGCGGGCCGTTCGAGCTACATCCCGCTGCGCCTCAACAACGCCGGCGTCATCTCGATCATCTTCGCGATCTCGATCCTGCTGCTGCCGCAGCAGGCGCTCTCGTGGTTCGGCGCGACCGGTGCGAGCAAAGGCTGGGCGGGCAACGTCGCGTTCTTCCTTTCGACGTACTTCGGGCCGACCTCGTTCCTCTACAATCTGGTCTACTTCGCCCTGGTCGTCATCTTCACGTTCTTCTACTCGGCGATCGTCGTCAACACCAAAGACATCGCCGATAACCTCAAGAAGTCGGGCTCGTTCATCCCGGGGATTCGGCCCGGCCAGCCGACCGTCGACTACATCAACAAGATTCTGCTGCGCATCACGACGGCCGCCGCCGTGTACCTCGGCGTCTTGGCGGTGCTTCCATCGCTGCAGCGCGACGTCGGCGTGACCTCGCTCTACATCGGCTCGACCTCGCTCCTGATCGTCGTCGGCGTCGCTCTGGACTCGATCACGCAGATCGAGGCGCGTCTCGCCATGCGCGATTACAGAGGTTTCATCAACCGATGAACCTGATTTTCCTCGGGCCGCCCGGCGCTGGTAAGGGCACGCAGGCGAAGATCCTCGAGGAGCGGTTCGGGTACCGCCAGATCTCGACCGGCGACATCCTCCGCGCGAACGTGCGCGAGGGGACGCCGCTCGGCGTCGAGGCGAAGGGCTACATGGACCGCGGCGCGCTCGTCCCCGACGACGTGATCATCCGCATGATCGAGCCCGAAGTCGACGCACCGGGCGCGCTGATCTTCGACGGCTTTCCGCGCACGGTGCCGCAGGCGCAGGCGCTCGACGCACTGCTGCTCGGCAAGAAGAAGTCGTCGGTCGCGATCCTGTTCGAGGTCGACAACGCCGTGCTGCTCGACCGGCTCACCGGCCGCTGGACGCACCTGCCGTCGGGCCGCACCTATCACGTCCGCCACAACCCGCCGCAGCACGATCTGCTCGACGACGTCACGGGCGAGCCGCTGGTGCAGCGCCCCGACGACAAGGAAGAAACGGTCCGCACGCGCCTGGCCGTGTACGACGAGCAGACCGCGCCGCTGATCGGCTACTACGACAATCCCGACGATCCGCGGTTGGTTCGTGTCGACGGGCTCGCGCCGATCGCGGCGGTCACCGAGCAGCTGGTGAAGCTCGTCCACGACGGCGGGTTCGCCGAACACCGGGCGCCGGCGCCATGATCACGATCAAGTCGCCGCGCGAGATCGAGATCATGCGCCGCGGTGGAAAGATCACGGCGAAGACGCTTGCGATGCTGATGGCCGCCGCGAAGCCGGGAGTGACGACCGCCGAGCTGGACAAGCTCGCCGACGCGTCGATCCGTTCGATGGGCGGTGTTCCGACGTTCATCGGCTACAACGGCTATCCGGCGGCGATCTGCGCCTCGGTCAACGACGAGGTCGTCCACGGGATGCCGGGGCCGCGCGTGCTGCACGACGGCGACCTGCTCTCGATCGACATCGGCACGACCTTCGAAGGCTACGTCTCGGACTCGGCGGTGACGGTCGCGATCGGGACCATCAGCGAGGCGGCGCAGCGCCTGATGCGGGTTACCCAGGAGTGCCTCATGCTCGGGATCGCGCAGATGCAGCCGGGGAACCGCCTCGGCGACATCGGCCATGCGATCCAGGAGCACGCGGAGTCCCACGGCTACGGGGTCGTGCGCGCGCTGGTCGGCCACGGGGTCGGCCGCAAGATGCACGAGGACCCGCAGGTCCCCAACTTCGGGAAGGCCGGGTCGGGGCCGGTGCTCCGCAAGGGGCTGGTCCTCGCGCTCGAGCCGATGATCACCGAAGGGACCTACGAGGTCGCAACCCTCGACGACGGCTGGACGGTCGTGACCGAGGATGGTAAACTAGCGGCGCACTTCGAGCATACGATCGCGATCACGGACCACGGCCCGAAGATCCTGACGTTGCGCGACTCCGCCGAGCACCCCGACGTCGCCCGGTACCGACCGGCGGAAGAAGTCGCGGCATGACCTGCTGCGCAAACCAGACCACCGAGAACATGTCCCTTTCGGCCCCCCTCGGGGCACCGAGCCTTGCGACGCAGTCGCCGGGGCCGGCGGTCCGGGGGCCCCGCGCGGAACGCGTGGGGGGTGCGGAGCCCGGGGCGGAGCACCTTTAGAATGAAAGTACGTCCTTCCGTCAAGCGCATCTGTGATGCGTGCAAGATCATCCGCCGCGAAGGCAAAGTTCGCGTGATCTGCAGCGTCAATCCGAAGCACAAGCAGGTTCAGGGATAATGGCTCGTATCTCCGGCATCGATCTGCCGCGCGACAAGCGCATCGAGATCGGTCTCACCAAGATCTTCGGGATCGGCTTGCCGACCTCGCAGCAGATCCTCAAGCAGACGGGGGTCAACCCCGACACGCGCGTCAAGGACCTGAGCGCCGAGGACGAGCAGCGCCTGCGCGAAGTGATCGAGACGATGAAGGTCGAGGGCGACCTGCGCCGTGAGATCGCGTCGAACATCAAGCGGCTGACGGACATCGGGTGCTACCGCGGGCTGCGCCACCGCCGCGGTCTGCCCGTTCGCGGCCAGCGGACGAAGACGAACGCCCGCACCCGCAAGGGTCCAAAGCGCACCGTCGCCGGTAAGAAGAAGGCCACCAAGAAGTAGGTCGTAGTCGCGCCGAGCGGCGCGGGACGATCACGGACACGCGGCCCCGCACATCGTGTGCGGGGCCGCTCTGTCTTCACGTCGCTCTCGCCCATCCTGGGCTTCGCTCGTTCACACGGTCCGTGATCGTCCCGCGCCGCTCGACGCGACATGGGCGTGAATTGGCGCGCTTGTTCAGCGTTTCGTCGATCAGTTGCCTGACGGTAACGGCGCGTAGTCGATGAGCCAGGCTTCGCCGGCTTTTTCGCTTTGGCTGAAACCGGTTTGGAAGCCCCAGCTCGTGGAACCGACGAACATTGCGAGCAGGATGCTCGGGACGAGCTTCATGTCGATCGGCTGTTTGAAGTACGCTTCGAGCTTGTCTTTGATGTAGTTGCGAAGAATTTCAGGCTGGAGCTGCAGATCCGATTTCTTGAAGCCGTAGACGTTTGTCAGCTCGCCGCTAAGGTTGCGGTATGCGAACTGATCG
>JAFAMK010000048.1 GCA_019233415.1 Vulcanimicrobiota bacterium | reverse complement strand
GTCTGCAGCGTTCCCGAGGTCCGGCCCTGGAAGATCCGGGCGAGCATGTTCATCGGCGTGTTCCTCCGTGATGATGATGAGTGCGAGCGGCGAAGCTCGCGGGCAAATGGTGTCCGAGGGATGGGACGAGCCCGGTGCGCGCTTGCGCGCGCGTCGCCCCTAGCGCTTTCGCGCGATCGTGGTCAGGGACGATAACCCTCGAACGTCCGGCCCGACGATGTGCCGCGTCGGTTGGATCGTTGTGATGATGAAAGGTCGTGCGGACGAGTGGTCAGCCGCGGGGTTTTCTGGTCAAGAGAGAACCCGCGGCCATCGGCCCGCACGTTGGCTTCGAGACAAGGGGCGCCTGAGGACCGGGCTTGCGCCCTGAAAGCGCCTTACCGTTAGGCGACACGATACGCCGCAGCGCATCGCGACGGGAGTCGAACCCGTGTTTCTTCCTGATCAGGTAACCTCAGACTGTCGGCCCCGAAGCCGCCGTGTCTTTGTTCCGGTGATTGCGCTGACGCGAGACCGCGGGCAAGTGATGCTCCGGGTGGGACACGCCGCAAGCGGCGGGAGAAGCTCCGACCTCTCCAGTCCCGATGGGCTGTGCGCCCGGGTGGATAACCCGAAACGTCCGGCCCGCGGCCTCGTGTCAGCCTTTGACGCAGACGACCTGGCGGAGCGTGTGCACGATTCTGACGAGATCGTGCTGCGCCCGCATGACGGCGTCGACGTTCTTGTACGCGGACGGGGCCTCGTCGAGGACGCCCTCGTCCTTGCGGCACTCGACCCCCGCCGTCTCACGCTTGAGGTCGGCAAGCGTGAGACGGCGCTTCGCCTCGCCACGGCTCATACGGCGCCCCGCGCCGTGCGAGCACGACTCGAACGACTCCGGGTTGCCGAGGCCGCGCACGACGAACGAACGCGCGCCCATCGAACCCGGGATGAACCCGAGTTCGCCGAGCCCGGCGCGAACCGCACCCTTGCGCGTCACGTAGACGTCGGCACCGAAGTGCCGTTCGCGCGCGACGTAGTTGTGGTGACAGTTCACGACCGTTTCCGCGCGCTTGAAGCGCGGCAACTTGGCGTCGCGACCGCGAAGTGCTTCGACCGCATGGATCATCATCAACTCGCGGTTGGTGCGCGCGTAGTCCTGCGCCCAGCTCACCGCCTCGACGTACGCGTCGAAGAGCGGCGTGCCTTCGGTCAAGTGCGCGAGGTCCTTGTCGACCAACTTCACGCCGAGACGCTGCAGCTCACGCTGCGCCGCTTCGATGTAGAACTGGCCGATGCGGTTCCCCGCACCGCGCGAGCCCGAGTGCAAGACGAGCCAGACGTCGCCGGACTCGTCGATGCACACTTCGC
Source organism: Vulcanimicrobiota bacterium (assembly GCA_019233415.1). Lineage (GTDB taxonomy): Bacteria > Vulcanimicrobiota > Vulcanimicrobiia > Vulcanimicrobiales > Vulcanimicrobiaceae > Vulcanimicrobium. The sequence continues at coordinate 7,608 of JAFAMK010000048.1, read as the reverse complement.
AGAAGTGGTTGCCGCCGCCCATTGTGCCGAGCTGTTCGGCGACGTTGCGCGTCGAGACCACGGGTGCGCGTTCGACGACCCGCGCGTAGCGCTCGGCGAGGCCCTTCGCCCACGCGTTTTCGACGGATGCCGGAACGCTCTGGTGCGCGGCCTTGCCGACCGGGACCACCGCTTCGATCGCAGCACGGACGTGACGCAAGTCGTCGGGGAGATCTTCGGCGCGGAGGGTGAGCTTCTGCGCGACCATGCCGCAGCCGATGTCGACGCCGACCGCAGCCGGAACGATCGCACCGACCGTCGGGATCACGCTGCCGACCGTCGCGCCGATGCCGACGTGAACGTCCGGCATGACCGCGACGTGCGCGTGAACGAACGGGAGCGATGCGACCTTCGCGACCTGTTCGCGTGCCTTCGGATCGAATTCGACGCCGTCGACCCACGCCTTGACCGGGTGTGCGGCGGTGTTGATGACCTGCACGGTGCTGCCTCCTTTCGCTGAAGATGAAAAACGGGGTGGGCGCATCGCCCACCCCGCTCGTTCAGCGTCGTGAAGCGTGCTCGAAGTTACGCCGACGTACCCTGGATCAGAGTGCGCGACGAAGCCAGATCCCATGTGGTGGAACCTTCGGATGGCTGGCGTCGACTGGCGTCTTGATGCAAATTCATTGTGAACTCCGCGACCAGCCTACGCGACCGTTCGGAACTTTGTCAAGCGGTCGATCGCGGAATTTTTGTCGGGTCGTCGCATGTCGGCGTGAAAAACATCGCGGACCCCGCTTGACAAGTATGTTTGCCAGCCGATAGGATCGGCGCATCATGATGCAGCGATACGCATCGTCCCGACCCCGACTCCAAGGCTGCCTAGGGCGGTCGTTGGATTCCTATCACCTGAACGCCAAGGCGTTCAGCTGGATCGTCGCGCGGTCGGAGGGTACGACCGCCCCGTCATAGCTGTGCATCCGACACTCTTGTGAGTCCACGAGGGGATCGGCGCACAGCCGGTCCCCTCGGTGTTTTTCTGTGGTGGTCGAGGCCGAAGCGGTCGAGGCACTCGCTTGTGGAGCGAGACGAAGTGGGTTCGAGTCCCACCGGCCACCCCAACTTCAACGCGTGCACGCTCGTGCACGTCTCTTCGAACGCGTCCTTTGAAAACTGATCGTCAATTCCCGGAGTGGTGGCCGAACGGTAAGGCATCGACCTGCTACGTCGACGAGTCGTGTCACAACGACGAGCGCGTTCGACTCGCGCCCACTCCGCCATGCCCGAACAGCACGACGGACGTGCGCCGCCCTACGAAGGCGGAGGGTGAGGGTTCGAATCCCTCTTCGGGTGCATGGGGTGCCATGTTCCAAGGCTGGCGAACCTCACTTGCAATGAGGTTGTGCGGAGTTCGATTCTCCGGTGCTCCACATTTCATTCCGATGTAGCACAACGGTAGTGCAGGCGGTTGTTACCCGCCCGATCTTCGTTCAAGTCGAAGCATCGGAGCTTTCCCGGGTTCGCCTAATGGTAGGGCAGCTGACTGTAACTCAGTGGCGCACCGCGCATTGGGGGTTCGAATCCCTCACCCGGGACCATTCGATGCGGCGTCGCCCAGCGGCAGGGCAGCGGCTTCATACGCCGTTCGGCGCGGGTTCGAGTCCCGCCGCCGCAACCAGAAGGACGTAGCGGAGCTTGGTCACCGCGCTCCCCTCGGGCGGGAGAGATCGCAGGTTCGAATCCTGTCGTCCTTGCCATCACCTGGTAAGCTCGCCATCGGTCGGCGAGCATCGCGCACTCGCGGAGGTAGGGGCGACGCGCACGCGGTTGAGCCGACATAGCTCAACGTCAGAGCATCCGCCTTTTAAGCGGAACGATGTGGGTTCGAGTCCCACGGTCGGCACCAGTTCGGCGCAGTAGCCAAGTGGGAAGGCTGCGGTCTGCAAGACCGTTACGAGCGCGTTCGACTCGCGCCTGCGCCTCAATTCATGGATGGCTCCGCCGTGTGGACGGCGATCGGTCTCGAAAACCGAGGGGGCGTGATGAGCGCTCGGCGTTCGACTCGTCAGCCATCCGCCAATGGTCTCGTAGCGCAGTGGAAGCGCAACTCTCTGTCGAGGAGAAGGCGCGGGTTCGATTCCCGCCGGGACCGCCAAATGACCGGTTCGTCTAGTGGCAGGATGGCGCATTCTCAACGCGTCGACGCCGGGTTCGATCCCCGCACCGGTTGCCAATTCCGCGGATCTCGTACAGTGGCAGTACCTCGGCGTGCCAAGCCGGCAACGTGGGTTCGATTCCCGCGATCCGCTCCAACGTTTGAACCAAAATCACGGAAGCTCACGACATCCACGACAAGGAGGTGATCCGGCGTGAGCGACGTCTTGCTCTTGAATTTCACCTATGAGCCCCTGGGGATCGTCGACCTCGCGCGCGCGGTGCGCATGCTCTTCGCGCGCAAGGTCGAGATCGTCCACCGGGGCGACCGGGAGATTCGCACCACGTCGGTCGCTTTTCCGCTGCCGTCCGTCGTGCGTCTGCTCTACTTCGTCAAGCGCCACCGTAAGAAAGTCGCGCTGACGAAGAAGAACGTCCTGCTGCGCGACAAGTACACCTGCGCCTACTGCGGAACGCACAGCGGTCGCGAGATGACGGTCGATCACGTCATCCCGCGCAGCCGTGGCGGCCGTTCCGTGTGGGAGAACCTGGTCGCGTCCTGCTCGACGTGCAACGCCCGCAAGGGCGACCGCACGCCGGACGAGGCGCGGATGCCGCTGCGGCGCGTGCCGCGCGAGCCGCGGTTCATCCCGTGGGTCGTCGTGCGCCGTCACACCGCGCCCGACGAGTGGGTGAAGTACCTCGCGCTCTACAGCGTGGGGATCGAGGAGCGCGTGTCATGATCGACATGGACTGCTCCGAGATGCTCCGCCGCCGGATCGGCGCACGGGTTCGGGCGCTGCGTGCAGGCAATGGCCTCACGCAGCTCCAGCTCGCGGGACGATCCGGGATCAGCCGGCCGTCGATCGCCAACGTCGAGGCCGGGCGGCAGAACGTCGGACTCCGACAGCTCTGCCGCCTGGCGAAGGCGCTGGGCGTTCGGGTCGAGGACCTCCTCGTCGCCGACAACGCCCTTCGACAAGCTCAGGATGACGGGGTATCCAAACCTCAGGATGACATGTCATCCAGGGAAGAGGTGTCGGGCGCGACAACCTAACGACGGTATGGCCGCGACCGTCGTTCGAGCGCAGGGAAGCGAGGAGTTCCGGCGGTTCGGCGCGCTGCTCGTCGAGTACAACGACGATCTGCCCGCCGACCTCCGGCACGACCTCGCTCCCGCGCTGCGCGATCTTGCGGCTTATTACGCCGATCCCAGCGCCGCATTCGTCGCTCGGGTCGATGGCGAGCCGGCCGGATGCGTCGTCATGGAGCACCTGGACGACGGAAGCGCAGTCGTCAAGCGGCTCTACACGCGGCATGCCTTTCGCGGTCGCGGCGTTGCCCGCGCGCTGATGGTGGCACTGATCGAACGCGCGCGGGAACTCGGGTGCCGCCGTGTCGTGCTCGACACCGACCGCGAGCAGTTGGTCGCGGCTTACCGGCTCTATCAGTCCCTTGGGTTCACGGAGTGCGAACCGTACGGCGAGGTCGACTACCGCCACGCGACCTTCATGGAACTTCGCCTCGACGGCGGCGCTTCGCTTCGCAGTCGTTTCGAGCGCGACGGATTCCTCGTCGTTCCGGGCTTCGTGTCGGCCGCGGCGATCGCCGCGTTGCGCATGCGAGCGGCGGAGATCGTTGATGCGTTTGATCCCTCGGTTGCAGCCGGCATCTTCACGACGCGCGACGAGTCGTCAACGAAGTCGGACGAGTATTTTCTGACGTCAGGAACGACGGTGCGGTGCTTCTTCGAAGAGGAGGCGTTCGATGCGTCGGGTGCGCTGCGGCAACCGAAGGAGTTGTCGATCAACAAGGTCGGGCACGCGATGCACGACCTCGATCCGGTGTTCGAGCGGTTCTCGCATGGTCCCCGATTCGACGCGCTCGTGCGCGGGCTGGGACTCGCGGAGCCGTTGATCTACCAGTCGATGTACATTTTCAAGCAGCCGCGCATCGGCGGTGAGGTGCGCTGGCACCAGGACGCGACGTACTTCGACACCGAGCCGAGCACGGTGACGACGCTGTGGTTCGCGCTCGAACATGCTGACCGCAGCAACGGCTGTCTGTGGGTGGAGCGCGGTGGTCACCGCACGCCCCTGCGCGAACGCTTCGTCGTCGATGACGGCGGAAGCCGGCTCGAACGGCTCGACGACACGCCGTGGCCGTCCGAAGCAGAGGCGGAAGCGATCGAAGTCGAGGCCGGGACGCTCGTCGTCTTCCACGGCTTGCTGCCGCATTACAGCGCGCCGAACCGCTCGGCGACCTCACGCCACGCGTACACGCTGCACGCCGTCGACGGCCGAGCACTTTACTCGCCGCGTAACTGGCTCCAGCGCGACGCTGCGTTTCCGGCGCGCGGATTCGTCTAGCCGGCGCTGGCGCTACGCGTCGAGGAAGATGTCCTCGGCCAGTTCGACGCCCGGCGTGACGGCGTAGTGCGCGAGGTCGGTCACGCCGGCTTCGCGCAGGACGTCGTCGTCGATGAAGGTGTTGCCGGTGCATGTGCGCGCGTCTCGGGTGAGGATCGCATGGGCGGCGTCGGCGACGATCTCCGGCGTGCGTGAGGCGCGCATCATCGCGTCTCCGCCGAGCAGGTTCTGCACCGCGGCCGTCGCGATCGTCGTGCGCGGCCAGAGCGTGTTCGCCGCGATTCCCTGTTTGCGGAACTCCGCCGCAAAGCCGAGCGTCAGCAGCGACATGCCGTACTTCTTGAACGCGTAGGCCGGCGCGCGGCCGACCCAGGCCGAGCCGAGCGCGATCGGCGGGGAGAGCGTCAGGATGTGCGCGTTCGCCGACTTCTCCAGATGCGGCAGTGCCGCGCGCGTGACGAGATAGACGGCGCGCGGGCCGATCGCGGTCATCAGGTCGAACGCTTTCGCATCGATTTGCGCGGTGCCGCCGAGACGGATCGCGCTGGCGTTGTTCACCACAATGTCGATCCCGCCGAAGCGCTCGACCGCGGCGCTCACCGCGCGCGCGATGTCGTCTTCCGAGCGCACGTCGCACTGCACCGCGAGCGCGTGGCCGCCGGCGGCTTCAATCTCCGCCGCAGCGGTGTGGATCGTCCCCGGCAGCTTCGGGTGCGGCTCGACGGTCTTTGCGGCGACGACGACGTTCGCGCCGTCGCGCGCGGCGCGGAGCCCGATTGCGAGGCCGATCCCGCGGCTCGCGCCGGTGATGAACAGGGTCTTCCCCGCCAGGCTCACGCGTTCTCTCCTCAGCGTCCGCGGGTGAAGAACGCCGTCATCGCGGCGCGCGCCTCGTCGGAGGCGAGCCGCTCGCGGAACGCCGCGCTCTCGCGCGCGATCGTCGCGACGATCGCCTCGCGGTCGTGGCTGACGAGCCGTTTCGTCTGGCGCACCGCCTGGCGCGGCTTCGCCGCGATCGCGCGCGCCGCGGCCTCGGCCGTCGCGTCCAGCGCGCCGTCCTCGACCAGCTTCGTCACGATTCCCTCGTCGTACGCGCGCTGCGCGTCGATCGCCTCGCCGAGGAAGAGCGCGGCGCCGGCGCGCGCGCGGCCGATCCGGCGCGGAAGCAGTACGCTACTCGCCGCCTCGGGAACGAGCCCGAGGTCGACGAACGGCACCATGAAGCGTGCCGACGGCGCGGCGTAGACGAGGTCGCAGTGCAGCAGCAGTGTCGTTCCGACGCCGACCGCCGCGCCGCGAACCGCCGCGACGAGCGGGACGTCGGTCGTCGCCAGCGCGAGCAGAAACCGGATCACTGGCGCGCTGTCGTTCTGCGGCGGCGCGTCGAGGAAATCACGCAGGTCGTTGCCGGCGGTGAACGTGTCGCCGCGCGCCGTCAGCAGCAGAGCGCCGACGTCGTCGCGCTCCGCCGAGTGGACGGCGTCAGCCAGCACTCCGTACATCGCGCCGGTCAGCGCGTTCTTCTTGTCGGGCCGGTCGAGGACGACGTGCCGAACGCCGTCCTGGTCCGTCACCGTTACACCCGTCGCCGTCATCTCAGGCGTTCGCCGCGCGCGAGGGGCGGTAGAGGTGGGCCGAACCGTAGACCGGGATGCCGCCGACGATCGTCGCCAGGACCTGGTACTCGTCGCTCCAGATCGACAGGTCCGCGCGTTTGCCGTGCTCGATCGTGCCCAGCTCGCGGTCGAGGTTGAGCAAACGCGCGGGGCTGCGCGTCGCGTTGACGACCGCCGTCTCGAACGGGATGTCCGCGTACGCCATCAAGTTGCGCACGGCTTGGTCCATCAGCAGCGCGCTGCCCGCGATCGTGCCGTCTTCCGCGCGCACGACGCCGCCCTCGATGCGGTAGCCGCTTCCCGCCGGCGGCATGTTGTCGGTCGCGAGGACGAGCCGGTCGTGCAGCGTGCGGTAGAGCAGGTCGACCATCGGCGGCGAGACGTGGTAACCGTCGGCGATGAGCTGCACCGTCGTGCGCGACTCCTGAATGAACGCGGCGAGGATCGACGGATCGCGGTGGTCCAGCGGCGGCATCGCGTTGAACGCGTGCGTCAGCGAGCGGAAACCGAGCCCGATCGCGAGCACGCCTTCGCGGTAGTGCGCGGCGGTGTGCCCGGCCGAGCACACGATGCCCTGATCGAAGAAGAAGCGCGCGACGTCGTCGGCGCCTTCGATCTCCGGCGCGAACGTCACCATGACGAGCGCGCCGCGGCACGCTTCGACCATCTCCTGCGCGCGTTCGAGCGTCGGCGGAACGATCCACTCGCCGCGGTGCACGCGCTTGAACTTCGGATTGAGAAACGGCCCTTCGAAATGAATCCCGAGGCACCGCGCGCCGATCGGATCGCCGGCTTCGACGAGCTGGTTCGCGGCCTCCGACACCTCGGCCGCGGCGTGCATCATCGACTCCCACGGCGCCGTCATGATCCCGGACAGATAGCCGGTCGCGCCTTGGCGCGCGTATGCGCGCGCAGCGACCTCGACCGCGGCACCTTGATCGCGGTTGAACAGAAACTCGTCGGCGCCGTTGGTGTGCACGTCGATCAGCCCGGGGGCGATGATCGCGCCGTCGGGTGGGCGCAGATCGGTCGGACCGTCCTCAGGGAGGATGCGAGCGATTCGCCCACGGTCAACGGCGACGCGACCGTGGGTCAGCGTGCCGTCGCCGAGCGCGAGACGCGCCGGGCCGAGGATGTAGGTGTCGGACACGTCCGGTCCGATTCGGGGGCGGAAACCCCCAGCCCCCTTGCGTCGGTTAACCTGCCGTTAGGTGAAGTCAGCGGCGGCCGAACAGCCGTTGCAACAAGGACGGACGGTCGCTCGAACGGGCTGGCCGACCGGCTTCACGCAGCCGCGCCGCCTCGGCGCGCTCCCGCTCGGCGCGGTCGAGACGCGCCATGTGCTCCTCGGCGTGCGCTTCGAGCGTCGAGCGCAGCGCGACGAGCTCGTTCCAACCGGCCGGCGCGCGGCCGGCTTCGACCGCTTCACGGTATTCGGCGGTCGAGGTCGTGAAGATGCGCTGCGGGACGATCGCCCGCTCGCGCAGGTA
>JAFAMK010000352.1 GCA_019233415.1 Vulcanimicrobiota bacterium | reverse complement strand
TCGACCAGCGTTTCGTCGAACGGCTGGGCGATCGTCGTCGAGGGCGCCAACTCCGGCGTCGCCATCTCCAAACTCGTGAGCAGACGCTCCCCGATCGAACGGCCGGAGTCTTCGTTCTCCTCCACGACGTCCACCGGGACGTTCAAGCGTTTCGCGACCACGACCGGGAGCTCGCGATCGACGAACCCGTAACCGAGCTCGGCGGCGACGCGCTGGGCGATGGCAACTGCTCCGGTGCCGTACTGGTTGGAGACGGTAACGACCATAAGGACGACAGTACGCAGCAGCGAACCCTTGCCCCTCGACCATGGCTGCCATCATCGAAACACACGATTTGCGCAAAGTCTTTCGCACCGTCAAGCGGCAGACGGGCGCGCTGGGCGCATTGCGCTCGGTCTTTGCGGCAACCTATGAGGATCGCGTCGCGGTCGCCGGCGTCTCGATGTCGGTGGAAGCGGGCGAGCTCATCGGCTACATCGGGCCAAACGGGGCGGGCAAATCGACGACGATCAAGATGCTGACCGGCATCTTGGTGCCGACGTCCGGAGAGATCTCGGTCGCGGGCTTGGTGCCGTGGCAGAAACGCAAGGAAAACGCGCGGAACATCGGCGTCGTGTTCGGACAGCGCAGCCAGCTCTATTGGGATCTGCCGCTGATCGAATCGTTCGAGCTGCTGCGCGCGATCTACGGTGTCCCCGCGGTGCGCTACAAGGCGAACCTCGACCGCTTCACCGAGATGCTCGAGATGGGGCCGTTTCTGCGCACGCCCGTTCGCCAGCTCTCGCTCGGCCAGCGGATGCGCGGCGACTTCGCGGCCGCGATGCTGCACGACCCGCCCGTCGTCTTTCTCGACGAGCCGACGATCGGGCTCGACGTCGTCGCGAAGGAGGCGATCCGCGAGTTCATCGCCGGCGTCAACCGCGAGCGCGGCACGACGTTCATCCTGACGACGCACGACCTGGCCGACGTCGAGCGCCTCTGCCGGCGCATCGTCCTGATCGACCACGGCACGCTCGTCTACGACGGCGAGATCGACGCGCTGCGCGACCGCTACGGCACGCACCGCACGCTGGTCGTGACGCTCTGCGAGCCGACGCCGGTCGACCACCTCGAGGTCGACGGCGCCGAGGTGGTGTCGCGCGAAGGCGAGACGTGGCGGCTGCGCTTCGACCGCCACGCCGTTTCGGCCGAAGCGCTGATCCGGCGCGTCGCCGACCGCTACTGCTTGAGCGACCTCTCGATCGAGGAGCCCGAACTGGAGTCAATCATCCGCCGCATCTACCTCGACGGCTACGTCGAGGCTACGGCACCCGCGCGATGAGCTGCTCGTGCGCGTTCACGCCGAGGTTCCCGGGCGAGCCCTGGTGATCGCTCCCGTCGCTGTGATAGATGAGGACGAGCTGCGCGTTCGACGGGATCGGGTTCGGCGACTGGACCGCGATGTCGCCGTTGCCGTCCTTGTCGGCGAAGAACCCGTCGGCCGCGCCGGTGATGTCGACCGGGGTCAACACGACGCCGTTGCGGCCGGCGAGCTGGCGGATGAACAGGCTGTAGCGGCCCGCCGGCATGAGCCCCTTGAACGCCGCGTGAACGCGCACGCCGCCGTCCGGCGTCGGGGCGAGGTCGGCGCTCCCGGTCGCTGCGCGCCACTCGGCGAGCGAGACGTGGAGGGCCCCGCCGTGCGCGTTCGAGAGCTGCGCGCTCGGGGCGTCGTTGTCGCCGGGGAAGCGCAGCCCGGCGTCGTGCGGGCCGCCGGCCGCGGCGTCGGTCAGGGCCGGCGCGGAGGAGTCGCGGACGTAGACGTGCGCGGGCTGCGAGGTCGTCGCGGCGGTGATCGGCTGGAACGTGGCGCTCGACAGCGCGAGGAGCACGGCTGCTAGCATGTCGGTAGTACGATTCGAGCCCGCGCCGCGTTCCCTTCGCGACGTCCTGGCCCCCTATCTGGCGTTCGCCGCGAAGGCCTTCTCGCGCGAGGCGACCTACCGGATGGAGGTCTTCACCAACGTCGGCTCGCTCGTCGTGCGGCTGTACCTGATGAAGACGGTCTGGACCGCGCTCTACGCGCAGAACGCCGCGCCGGCCGGCGTCCCGCTCCACGCGGTACTGACCTACACCGTCGTCGCGCTGCTGATGTCGCTCGTGCTCGAGATCGACGGGACGCGCGCGATCCGCGACAAGATCCACGACGGCTCGATCGCGACCGACCTGATGAAGCCGATCAGCCTGCCGTTCTACTTCTTCAGCGACGGGGTCGGGATGACGCTGCTGCACGCGGTCCTCATCGTTCCCGCGCTGCTCGTCTCGCTGCTGCTCGTGCACATCGACGTCCCGCCCCCGCACGTCCTCGCCGCGTTCGCCGTCAGCTTCCTGCTCGGCTACCTGGTGAACTTCTTGCTGAACTTCCTGATGAACTGCGTCGCGTTCTGGACGCTCGAAACGTTCGCGATCCAGCTGATGGTGCGCTGGGTCAGCGACCTCCTGAGCGGCCAGATCGTCCCGCTGATCTTCTTCCCCGGCCTGCTGCAGAAGATCGTCCTCGCGCTCCCGTTCGCCGCGATCTACTCGACCCCGCTCCTCATCTACCTCGGAACGATCCCGCCATCCGGCTACCTCGCCGCAATGGCAACCCAACTCGCCTGGGGCTTGGCCTTCGCCATCCTGTCCGCAATCGTGTGGCGCGCCGCACAACGCCGCGTCGTCGTACAGGGCGGCTAGCGAGGTCAGCGCGGCGCGTACAACGCGCTCGGATCGAGCAGTCGGTCGAGGTCGGGCGGGAACTCCAGCCCGCGCGCACGGGCGTATTCCGTGACCGCGGCCAGCGTCGACGCATTCACGCCCCAGATCTCGATGTCGACGACTTTCCCGTTGCGAGTGACCCCGGCGATCGCACACGGAGCAATGGACTCGTTGCGCACGACCGCCTGCCGATCGGAAAGGTTCCTGTAGCACACGAGGATTGCGCCGGCTACGGAATCGGCCGAGACATAGATAGGTCGTTTCATTTCGGTTCCTCTTTAAGAGGGATCGCAGTGATCACAAGGCTTCTGCTTCTTCCGGTAACGACGTAGAACGCGCGGCCGTCAGCGGTGCGCCCGTACGACTCGACCGTATTCGGCTGATTTCCCGGGAACTCATAGTCGGGTGCATCCAAGGTGCGAAAGACGTCCGAAACGGAGATCCCCCGCTTCGGCATCGCGTCGCGTAATGCGTGCTTCGTGAACCAGACACGCCGCCTCTTCGCCATGCAGCCAGCGTGGCGTGCGGCGCGCACCGTGGTATTGACACGATGCGACCGTCGTGTTAACCGGCTGGGCGGTGTGCGTCACGTCGAGCGCGAACGAACGAAACGGAGGCTGTGATGGATACGATCGACCGGTTGCGGCGGGTGACGCATGAGGTGAGCAATCAGGTGCCGGCGCTCGTCGGGTACGACGTTGCGGGGAGCGATGCGGC
>JAFAMK010000339.1 GCA_019233415.1 Vulcanimicrobiota bacterium | reverse complement strand
CGAGTGCAAGCGGGACCGCGACCGCTGCCGCGTCGGTCGGATGGAACGGTCGCACGCCGTCGGCGTTTGCGGTGACATGATGCCCTGCCGCGCGAGCGCGCGCGACCAGCGCACGATCGTCGTCGAGCGCGACCGCGACGCCCGTGTAGTACGCAAACCGCGCGCCGAACGCGGCGACGCATCGCAGCGCGCCTTCTTCTTCTTCGAACAACAGCACGCCGTCGGCGACCGGCACCGCGTCGCGCACGGCGCGCGCGATCTCCGTGCGCACGGCGTCGACGGACGCGCGCGCAGCATCGGCGAGCCGCCGCGCCGACCGGGCGAACGCCGCGTGTTCCTCGCGCGCACGCCGGAGCACGCGTTCCGCCACCCGGGCGCGCCGGTAGGCGTACGCTGCGATGCTGCTCGATGCCAGGGCGACCGCAAGCGATCCCGCGATCATGGACTCCGCCGTCGCGACCACGCGATTTCCGGTGCCCGCGCGCACTGGCGCGCAGTCACGCGCTAGGGGATCAGGGAGCGGAGCTTGTCGGGTTCGGTGACGACGACGTGGGCCGTCCGCATGTCGACGAGGCGGTCGTCCCAGAAGCGGTTCAGCGTGCGGTTCACGGTTTCACGCGTCGTCCCGATCATGTTCGCCATCTCCTGATTGGTCAGGCGCAGCGTGATGCGGGTGCCGTTGTCGACGGACTCGCCGAACTGCTCGGCCAGGTTCAGGAGCAGCGAGGCGAGGCGGGCGCGGATGTCCTGCGAGGTGGTCGCGGCAATCAGTGCGTTCGCGGCACGCAGCCGCTCCGACAGCTCGATGACCAGCAGCTTGCCGATCTGGGGGTTGCGGTCGATCAGGGCCAGGAAGTCGGTCTGGCGGACCGCGCCGACCTCGACGTCGGTCAGCGTCTTGATCGATGCCGACCGCAGCGACGAGTCGAACATCGACATCTCCCCGAAGAAGTCGCCCTCCTTGAGGATCGAGAGGATGGTCTCACGGCCGTCGGGTGCGATCCGGCAGACCGCGACCGAGCCGGCCGCGATCACGAAGAACGTGTCCCCCGGCTCCCCTTCTCGCACGATGAACTGGTGCTTCGCGTAACGGCGCTCCGAGACGGTCGCGAGCACCTGCGACAGCTGGTCGTCGGTGAAGTCCCGGAACAACGGGATCCGGCGAAGCGTCGGAAGATCGATCATCTGCCTCCCCCTCTTCGGAGAAGGACGTCACCCTGCCCTCCGCGCCACTATTTGACCGTGACGCGGAAGCAGATCGTACCTTGCGAGGTGCCGGTTGCGCCGTTGGGGACGAGCACCCCGGCCGCGCCGCCGACCCGCACGGTGAAGGACGTCGAGCCGACGGTCGCGTTCGTGAACGTCGAGGAGGGGTTGGTGTCGCCGTACGACGTGCCGGAGCAGGTCGCACCTGCGACCAGCGCCTCCTTGAGTCCGTTCGAGGTCGTACCCCAGGTCGCCGTGCCGTTCTCCGTGACGACGAACGTACCGCCGGTCATCGTCGGGAAGGCGCCGGCGACCGTGGACTCCGACGACCCGCCGGAGATGACGTCGCGATAGTCGATCGTCCAGAGGATCACGCCGCCGGGGCAGACCGTCCCGGCCGGAACGGCACCGCTGCAGCCGGTGCTCTGGATCGTCATCTGCTTCGTCAGCACGATGTAGCCCGGATACAGCTCGTTGTGCGTCCAGTTCGTGTTCGGCGTCCCCGCGTTGTCGGTCGCGAAGACGGGGGCGTCGTAGCGCGCGAACGCGGTCAGCCCGGCCGGGGCGCTGTACTGGACCCAGTATTGCGTCGTGTTGTTCGTGTGGCGCGGGACGGTGTACGTCCCGGTCGACGTCGCGCCCGCGGTCCCGACGGTGAAGCCGCCGCCCGTCGTGCACGAGATCGCACCGGCGTTGTCGCGGCAGACCTGCGCCGTCCAGCCGGCCGGTGACGTCGGCGCGGTCGCGGTGATCGTCACAGTGCGCGTCGCGTTGCTGGTATTGTTCTCGTTGACCTCGTTGCGCACGTTGACGGTCGTCGGGCCCTGGGTGATCGTCGTCCCGATCCAGTTACCGGGAGTCGTCCCCGTGTTGCCGAGCGTCGCGCCGGCCGGGATGAAGCCGACGGCGGTGAAGTCGTTGTTGTTCGTGTTCGGGACGATCCCGTTGTAGCTCCCCGTCGTCGCGTTCGCCCCGACCGGGCCGTTGAACAGGTTGCCGCCCGAGCCGCCGGTGTAGCACTCGGCGCCCGAGGCGACGCCGGGGATCTGCGAGGCGTTGATCGTCTGCGTGACGCCGGCCGTCCCCGACGTCGCTCCGTACGACGTCGCGAGGGATGTCGTCGTGCCGTTCGCGCCCGCCGCGACCGTCGCGCTCACGGGACTGCTGCTGAGGACGACGCCGCCGCCACCACCACCACCCGGACCGTGCTGGATCGTGATGACAGAGTCGGCCGCCGTCCCGGCGGCGGCGGCGGTCGTCCCGGCCGCGCCGTCGGCGTGCGCCGTGATCCCGGCGAACGAGTTCGGCGAGGTGATCTCGACCGTGCCGCCGGCGCCACCGCCGCCGCCGCCGTCGTTGTCCGGCGCGAGACCGGTCGTCCCGTCGGCGAAGAACGTCGCCGCGGTTCCGCTCGTATCGGCGATGCGCAGCATGATCATCCCACCGCCGACGCCGCCCGAGCTGCCGTCCGCGCCGTTGCTGTTGTTGTTCGAACCGTTGTTGTTCGTGCCCTCACCGCCGCCGCCGCCCATGAACAGGCGCGTGACCGACGGGGTCAGCGCGGAGCCGCCGCGCCCGCCGATGTCGGGGTTGTGCGTGCCGTCGGCCGTCGCGAAGGCCGTCGTCTTCGCGTTGTTCTGGCCCGGGACGTCGACGTAGTATTCCGCCGTGTTCCCATTGTAGTTCGGCGTCCAGGGATAGCCGCCGTTTCCGCCCGCGCCGCCGTTCGCGCCGCCGCCGCCGCCGGTGTTCTCGTCGTTCTGAACCGGGTCCATGTCGGTGCCGCCGCCGCCCGCGTTCCCCGGCGCGCCGCGCGCCTGGTCGCCGCCGGGATAGCCGTCGACGCCGCTGGTGACGATGTTCGGGGCGGCGGGCGTCGAGGGCGTGGCGAAGTTCGTGTACTCGAAGAGGTAGTCCGGCGTGCCGAGGATGCCTTCGCCCTTCGCACCATCGGCCGGCGGGTTCCCCGCCCCGTTCATCAGCGACGAGACGGCCCAGTCGCTGTTGAGGATGCTCGTGGGCGTCGTCCTCGCCGTGGTGAGCCCGCCGCCCCGGAACCCGTTGCCGGTCGCGTAGATCGACGCGCCGCCCAGGTTCAGCGTCGACGCGATGTCGAGTGCGGCGACGCCGCCCGTCGCGCCGTCCCAGAACGCCGCAGCGAACGTGCTCCCCAGCGTCGCGTTGACGAACTGCGGAACGCGGATGATTTGATACGACTGCTGACCGTGCGCGCCCGTCGCGGCGGCCTCGGTGTAGCTGTTGATGAGGCCGCCGCCGGTGCCGGTTCCGATGACCG
>JAFAMK010000157.1 GCA_019233415.1 Vulcanimicrobiota bacterium | reverse complement strand
TTCCAGTCGTCGGTTCTCTACCGTGACGCGCGCGTCGCGGGATTCGACGCGGCGGCGCTGCTCGAAGTGGTCGAGCACATCGAGCTGGACCGGCTGCCGAGCCTGACGCGCGCGCTCTTCGGCGCCGCGCGTCCGAAGCTCGTCGTGCTGACGACGCCGAACCGCGAGTACAACGCGCACTACGAGACGCTCGCGAACGGCGCAATGCGCCACGGCGACCACCGCTTCGAGTGGACGCGTGCGGAGTTCCGCGCGTGGGCCGACGCGACGGCCGCCGAGCACGGCTACACGGTGTCGTACGTGGACGTCGGCGACGTGGACGAGGCGCTCGGCGCGCCGACGCAGATGGCGCTGTTCGCGTGCAACTGAAGATCCCCGACTTCGCGCTGGTCGTGCTGATCGGCGCGAGCGGCTCCGGCAAGTCCACGTTCGCGGCGCGCCACTTCCTGCCGACCGAGATCATCTCGTCGGACCACTGCCGCGCGCTCGTCGCCGACGACGAGACCGACCAGCGCGCCACCGCCGACGCGTTCGACGTGCTCTACGCGATCGCCGAGAAGCGCCTCGCCGCGCGCCGCCTGACCGTGATCGACGCGACGAACCTGCGCCGCGAGGACCGCGCGAAGGGGATCGCGCTTGCGCGCAAGCACCACGCGCTCCCGGTCGCGCTCGCGCTCGACGTTCCGGCGGAGCTCGCGGTCGCGCGCAACGCCGTGCGCCCCGACCGCCCGTTCCCCGCGCGCGTCGTGCACGACCACGTGCGCCTGCTGCGCCGCTCGCTGCGTGGGCTGCGCACCGAAGGCTACCGCGTCGTCCACACCCTCGACGGTGTCGAAGAGATCGACGCCGCGACGATCGTGCGCGAGCCGCTCTTCAACGACAAGCGCGCCGAGCGCGGCCCGTTCGACGCGATCGGCGACGTCCACGGCTGCTACGACGAGCTGTGCACGCTCCTCGACCGCCTCGGCTACGCGGAAACGGAGCACGACGGCCGCACCGTACGGCGGCATCCCGACGGGCGACGCGCGCTGTTTCTCGGCGACCTCGTCGACCGCGGACCCGGAATCGTCGAGACGCTGCGGCTCGTCATGGCGATGGTCGAGGCGGGAAGCGCGCTGTGCGTCCCCGGCAATCACGAGATGAAGCTGCTGCGCAAGCTGAACGGCCGCAACGTCACCGTCACGCACGGTTTGGCCGAGACGCTCGAACAGATCGACGCGATCCCGGACGGCGAGCGCGAGGCGTTTGTCGCGTCGCTGCGCCCCTTTCTCGACGGGCTCGTGAGCCACTACTGGCTCGATGCCGGAAGGCTCGTCGCCGCGCACGCGGGTTTGCGCGCCGAGATGCACGGGCGCGGTTCGGGTGCGGTGCGTGAGTTCGCGCTCTACGGCGAGACGACGGGCGAGACCGACGAGTTCGGCCTGCCCGTCCGCTACGACTGGGCGAAGGAGTATCGTGGCGACCCGTTCGTCGTCTACGGCCACACGCCGGTCCCGCGCGCGGAGTGGGTCAACAAGACGATCTGCATCGACACGGGCTGCGTCTACGGTGGCGCGCTGACCGCGCTGCGCTACCCGGAGCTGGAACTGGTCTCGGTTCCCGCCGCCCGCACGTACGTCGAGCCCGTTCGCCCGCTCGCGCCGCGGGCAGCGGAGGACGGCGCGCACGTGAGCGCGCAGCACGCGGCCGACGATCTGCTCGACCTCGCCGACGTCGCCGGAAAGCGTCATCTCGCGACGCGCTTCATTCCGCACGTGCTGATTCCGGCCGAGAACGCCGCCGCCGCGCTCGAGGTGATGAGCCGCTGGTGCGTCGATCCGCGCTGGCTGATCTACCTTCCGCCAACGATGTCACCAGCAGAGACGAGTTCGCGCGCCGACGTGCTGGAACACCCGGACGAGGCGTTCGACTACTTCCGCCGCAGCGGCGTCACCCGCATCGTGCTGGAGGAGAAGCACATGGGCAGCCGCGCCGTCGTCGTGCTCGCGCGCGATGCGGGCGCCGCGCGCCAGCGCTTCGGCGTCGCCTCCGGCGAGCGCGGCATCGTGATGACGCGCACCGGCCGCGCGTTCTTCAACGACCGCGCGCTGGGCGATGCGCTCCTCGCCCGGCTCGGCGCCGCGCTCGACCGCGCCGACTTCTGGGCGCAGTTCGCGACGGACTGGCTGTGCCTCGACGCCGAACTGATGCCGTGGTCCGCGAAAGCACAGTCGCTCGTCGACACGCAGTACGCGCCGGTCGGCGAAGCCGCCGCCGCCGGACTCGACGCGACGGCGGCGCTGCTGCGCGCCGCGGTAGCGCGTGGCGTCGACGCGTCGGCGCTGCTCGAACGCGTCGAAACCCGTGGTCAAGCCGCGCTGCGCTACGTCGAAGCGTTCCGCCGCTACGTGCGCCCCGTCGCCGGCATCGACGACCTCGTCCTCGCCCCGTTCCACCTGCTCGCTACCGAAGGCGCGGTTCACGACGACCGCGACCACCTCTGGCACATGCGCACGCTCGCGGCCATCTGCGCGCACGATCCGTCGCTGCTGCTCGCAACCGCGCACCGCGACGTCAACCTGGACGACGACGCGCAGTGCGACGACGCCGTGCGCTGGTGGGAAACCCTGACCGCAAGCGGCGGCGAAGGCATCGTCGTCAAGCCCTGGACGTACATCACGCGCGGTGAGAAAGGCATCGTCCAGCCCGCGATCAAGGTCCGCGGCCGCGACTACCTGCGCATCGTCTACGGCCCCGAATACACGCTCCCCGACCAGCTCGAACGTCTGCGCGCCCGCGGCCTCGGCACCAAACGCCGCCTCGCCCTCCAAGAACTCTCCCTCGGCCTCGAAGCCCTCCACCGCTTCGTCGAAC
>JAFAMK010000143.1 GCA_019233415.1 Vulcanimicrobiota bacterium | reverse complement strand
CCAGCTCGCCGTGCACGGGGATGTTCTGCAGGTTCGGGTTGACCGACGAGAGCCGGCCCGTCGCGGTCGACGTCTGGTTGAAGACGGTGTGGATGCGGCCGTTCGCGTCGACGAGCGTCGGCAGCACGTCGACGTAGGTACTCTTGAGCTTCGAGACCTCGCGCCACTCGAGCACCTTCGCGGCGACCGGGAAGCTGCGCGCGAGCCCCTGCAGCACGTCGGCGCCGGTCGCGTAGCCGGTCTTGTTCTGGCGGCCCGCGGGGAGTCCGAGCTTGTCGAACAGCACGCGGCCGAGCTGCTGCGGGCTGCCGAGGTTGAACTCTTCGCCGGCGATCGCGTAGATTTCGTGCTGGAGCCGCGCGACCGCGGCGTCGACTTCGTCGCGCAGCACGTCGAGCGCGCGCGGGTCGAGGGCGACGCCGACCCGTTCCATCCCGGCGAGCACCGATGCGAGCGGCAACTCGACATCGGCGTAGAGCGCGAGCTGGTCGCGCCGTTCCAGTTCCTCGCGCGTCTTGCGCGACAAGAGGCCGGCCGCGTCGGCGGCGGCCGCGGGCTGGTCCTCGGGCAGCAGCCGGCCGAGGAATTCGCTCGATGCCTGGCCGGCTTCGGCGAACGTGCGCGACGGGTTGAGCAGGTGCGCCGCGATCATCGGGTCGTCGGCGAACGTGCGCAGCGGCATCGTGAGCGCGCCGGTGACGTGCTTCGCGTCGTAGACGACGAGCTGCGGAACGGTCTCCCAAAGCCGCGCGAACGCCGCGCCGACGTGCGCCGCGCGGAGCGACGAGCGCAGGAACCCGAACGCCGTTCCGTCGGCCGCCGAGACGGCGACGACGTCACCACGCAGCGCGACCGCGACGCGCTCGCACGATGCGGTTTGCTCGATCAGCGCGGCGAGCTTCGCGAAGTCGGGCGGATCGACGAGCGCCGTGTACGACGAGTCGTAGTCGCCCTGCAGCACCTCCTCGGCCGCGACGGGCTGCGGCGTCTCGGGCGGTTCCAGCTTCGCGAGCAACGTTTTGAATTCTAGTTCGCGATAGAGTGCGTAGAGCGCGTCGTTCGCCGGCTGCGTGTAGCGCGCGCCGTCCCAGTCGAGCGTCAGCGCGAGGTCGCGCTTGACGAGCGAGACGTCGCGGCAGACGCGCGCCTGCGCGCCGTGCTCGCGCACCAGCGCTTCGAGCTTCGCCGTTCCGGCGAGCGCGGGATTCTCGAGCAGCGCGTCGAGCGAGCCCGCGCCCTTGACCAGCTTGATCGCGGTCTTCTCGCCGACGCCCGGGATGCCGGGCAAGTTGTCGGACGGATCGCCCTTGAGCCCGCGGTAGTCGGGAAGCTGGCGCGGTTCGAGGTCGAACCGCTCGCGCACCGCGGCCTCCGTGTAGCGACCGAGTTCGGTAATCCCGCGGCGCGTCATCAGCACGGTCGTGCGCGCGTCGACGATCTGCAGGAGGTCGAGGTCGCCGGTGACGACGAGCACGTCCTGCTGCGCGGCTTCCGCTTGGCACGCGAGCGTCGCGATGACGTCGTCGGCCTCTTCGCCGTCGTACTCGACGATCGGGATGCCGTAGACGGCGAGAATCTTCCGCACCAGCCCGAACTGCGAGCGCAGTTCGTCCGGCGTCTCGGTGCGCTGCGCCTTATATTGCGGGTAGAGGGCGAGGCGCGCGGCCGGGAGCCCTTTGTCGAACGCAGCGATCACGTGCGTCGGTTTCTCGTCGGCGATGATCTTGTTGACCATCATCGTGAAGCCGTACGCGGCGTTGATCGGGACGCCGCGCGTCGTCGTCAGCGCCGGCAGCGCGAAGAACGCGCGGTACACCAGGCCGTACGTGTCGAACAGCATCAGCCGCGCCGACTGCGGCGCCTGCGCGATCGGCATCTCGGTCTGGGTCGGCATCAGCGCACCTCGATCGCGAGCGTCGCCGCGCCGACGTCGCCGTCGTCGGCGACCTTCAGCACCGAGACGACGTACGTGCCCGGCGTCTCCGGAAGCGTCAGATCGAAGCCTTCGCGGTCGCCGTGCGCGACGCGCCAAAGCAGCGCGTGCCCGGAGGGCGCGCCCAGCGACTCGGCGGTCGGCGCGCTGCGCTCGTTCGCGGCCAGGTCGACCGCGGTCGAGCGCGTCGGCGCGACCGAGGCGTGCCAGGCCGGATCGGCCGAGGCGGGGTTCTGGGTCGTCGTCCCGGTCCCGGCCAGCGCCGCGGTCGCGTCCTCGAACGCGGCGCCGCCGGACGCGCGCTGGTCGGCGAGCCGGATCGCGAGCGTCGCCGCGCCGCGCTCGTCGCCGTCGGCGATCGTCACGTGCGCGACGCTGCCGGGCGCGTAGGCCGGCTTGTCGGCGGCGAGCGTCGTCGTGCGCGCGTGGCCCGGCCCGTCGATCGCGAGCCGCTGCGTCGCATACTCCAGCGCGCCGTCGCGGACGAACGCGACCCCGATCGCCGCGTCCCCGACGGTCTCGGGGACGGTGAACGTCGCGCTCGCGCGCCCGCCGCTCGTCGGCACGGTCTGCTCGCCCATCGCCCGCGAGCCTTCGAGGTCGACGAAGGCGTCGCCGCTCGCGCCGGCCAGCGACGCGTCGACCCGCAGCCGGTCGCCGACACGGTACCGCGTGCGGTCGGTCGCGATCTGCGCCTCGGCGCTGCGCCGCGTGCGGTTCCCGAGCAGTGCCTGCGGCGCGACCGTCACCGCGTTCGCGTCGAGCGCGGTCTTGCCGTCGACGTCGGCCTGCGCGAAGGCGAGGTTCGTCCCCGGCGCGACGTCGCGGAAGACCGCCCGACCGCGGCCCTGCGCGTCGAGCGTCACGGCCTGCTCGACCGTCGTCGGCCCGTGGACGAGCCGTAACTGCACCGGCAGCCCGGCGGCCGGCCGGCCGTCGGCCGCGTCGAACCCGAAGACGTCGAGCGCCGCCGGCTCGCCGACGTCGAGGTCGGCACGCTCCGGCGTCACCGCGAGCGCGAGCCGCGCGGTCGGCGCAACGAGCCGCAGCGTCGCGGTCGACGCGCCGCTCGTCGCGGTGATCCCATAGGTCGAGGGCAGCCCGTCGGTCGGGCCCGGGATCGTCACGCGCGCGACGCCGGTCTCGTCGGTCTTCACCTGCACGTCGACGACCTGCGCGGTCGCCCACGGCGGGGTGTCCTCGCTCGCGCCCGGCGGCAGGATGTGCGGCGCGCGCACGACGCGCACGCGCACGTCGCGCGCCGCGACCAACAGCCCGTCGGCGCGCTTCGCGGTGACCGTCACCGGAACCGGCGCGTCGGGCGAGCACGCCGATCCGCACTCCGCCGTGACCGTCAGCGCGACGTCGCCGACGCCGTCGACGTGCAGCGCCGCGCCGCCGCTCGCGCCGCCGGCGACGGCCAGGACCGCCGCGTCGCCCGCCGGCGCGTCGGCCGGCAGCGCCAGCTCGGCGCCGAACGCGCCGGCCGCGTCGAGCCGCACCGTCTCGGCGGCCAGCGTGTGCCCGCGCGCGACGACCGACAGCTTCACGTCACCCGACGCCGGGCGGTACGCGCCGGCGCTGCGCCGGCGCGCGAAGCCGACGACGTGGACGCGCTCGCCGGCGCGCACGTTCGCGCGCTCCGCGCGCACGCCGACGATCGTCGCCGGCACCGGCGGCTGCGGCAGAAACGACACGAACGCCTTACTCTTGCCCCACTCCGCGAGCGCGAAGCGCGGGCGCGTGACGGCCGCCCAGCGCGCGATCCCGTGCACGTCGGTCCGGCCGTACGCGAACGACGTCCCGACGAGGTACGTGATCCGCATCCCGCTCAGCGCCTTTCCGCTGCCGAGGTCGGCGGCGTAGAGCACGATGGAGCCGGGCGATTCTTTCGTGAGCAAACCGATCCGCGTGAGGTTGAGCCACGCCTGCTGCACCGCGTCGCCGCGCCGCGCCTCGACGACGAAGAAGCCCTCGCGGTTCTGCAGCGGCACCTCGACGTCGTTCGGCGTGTAGCGCAGTCCCGCCGGCGGCGTGAAGCGCCAGCGCACGACCGGCGTGCGGTGCGTCGTGTCGATCGCGCGCGCACGCGCCGTGCCCGCGACGAGCACGTCGGCCGGATCGACTTCGTACGCCGCGAAGTCGACCGGCGCGCCGCTGTACGTGTCGAGGCGCACCGCGATGCGCTTCCACGACACCGCGACGTCGCGCGCGTAGAGCGCGAAGGTGCGGTCCCACTTTCCCGAGTCGGGAAGCGGGCGCGCGGCGCGCGCCGGAACGCCGCCGAGGATCAGCGCGAACGCGAGCAGCGCCGCCGCGCCGCGCTCAGCGTTCGTAGAGGATCGTCCCGGTGATGTTCGGGTTGTTGGTGCGGAAGCCGATCGTGTACTGGCGCTTGTCGCCCTGCTTGAGGACCTCGGCGGAGTTGCTGATCCCGGTGAAGACCGATGATCCGGTGTCCGTCGCCTGGTAGCGGTTGTTCGCCGCGTCGAACATGTAGAAGTGCGAGATGTCCGGGGTGAGATCGGCGCCCATGTCGTTGGTCAGCTCGACGCGCGCGATGACGTAGTCGAGCGTCCCGCCGCCGGTCTGCGCCGACGCGTCGCCGCTCGGGACGACGTGCGCGTCGATCACCTTCACGTCGCCCTGGCCGAGGAAGAACTGCTGGCCGAGCGACTTCTGGTCGCCGCCGGCGTCGTTCTCTTTGCACGCCGCCAGGCTCAGGCACAGGAACAGGGCGGCGGCGATACGGTGGATCATGTCGCGCCGTCCGTTCGGCAGCTTACAGCGGCCGTCCCGCGCCGAGGGGGCCGTGCGGGGGTTCGGGAACTCTAGCCGGGTGGACGACGATCGTTCGAGGGGGAACTCTACCTCGACCCGCTGCCGTTACTGCGGGAGCCATGAGAAGGACAAGCGGTCGAGCGACCTCCGCGAGCGAGGTGCCACATTTCAAGTGATCGTCGCGTGCGCGTCGTGCGGCGCCGCGTTCGCCGCCCTCTCGCGCAACTGATGCGTCATCCGGCCCTCGTCCTGGCGGCAGTTCTTGCCGCCGGTGCCGCCGCGTCCGCCGCGACCCCGGCGCCGAAGTCCAGCCCGCGCATCAACGTCGAGCAGTTGCAGCCCAAGCAGCTCTTTCCGAAGGTGCCGCTCCACGTCGAGTACACCGTCGAGGTGAACAAGCTCGGTCAGGTCGCGCGCGTCCGCGCGGTCAAGGCGTCGAAGAACCCGACGATCGACGCGATCACGTACGGCAACGCGCTGCAGTCGTTCATCCGCACGCCTGACGGTCACGTCGTACTCGGCACCTACAAGTTGACCTACGACTACGACCCGAAGACGCAGCGCATGCACCGCGACGTCCAGTTGGTCCGCGCCGGCGGCGTGAACCCGAACGCGAAGGGCGCCGCGGTCGACATGATGGAGATCGCGCGCCACAACCGCAACCGCACGCCACCTCCACAACCCACCGCGGCGGTCTCACCAGGCCCAGCCCCAAGCGTGAACATCAAACGCCTACCCGACCTCCCGCAGGTGATGAAGTCGCAAACCCCGTCGCCGAGCAGCCACTGAGGCGCTAGCGAAAGAAGAGACGATGCCGCGGCGTGTTCGGCCGTCGAAGCCTGATCCGAAGGCCGGTGCGGATGCGCTGATGGCGTGGTATGTCGAGCAGCGGCAGTTGCCCGACCCGCGGGTCGATGCGGACGTCGAGCGGTCGTGCACGTCGAAGCAGCAGTATGCGAGTGAAGACGACGCGCACGCGCATGCGCTGATGAACGGGATGGGGGACGTGCTGTACTCGTACGAGTGCCGCTACTGCGGCTTCTGGCACCTCACGCGCCGGCCGCCGCCGCGCTGATCTACGACGCGCTGGCTTCGCTGCGGTAGGCGCCGAGCGCGTCGAGCGCGGGTGCGTCGTCGCAGCGGACGAGGTACGCGTCCTTTGCGGCTTCGTGGCGGTACGGGTGCCACGCGGGGATGCAGAACGTGTCGCCGCGCTCCCACGCCAGGCGCGCGTCGCCGACGGCGGTCACGCCGCGGCCTTTGACGACGTGGTAGATCACGCCGGCGGTTTCGCGGCGCATCGGCGAGGAAGCACCCTTTGCGATGCGTTCGGCGGCGGCGCCGACGGTGCGCGAGAGCGCACCGCCGTGTGCGCGGTGCGCGTACTCGGCGTAGGCATACGGCGCGGGATCGGCGTCGAGCCGCGCCTGCATCTCGTCCCACGGATAGCGCAGGTCGGATTCGAACGGCGCCGGCTCCGACGGATAGTGCTCGTCGGCGTATGGCTGCGCGAAGCTCGCCGGAAAGAACTGATACAGCGGCACGTCCGACCCGTCGAGCCACACGACCGCGCCTTCGCCGTCGTGACCGTGCGCGTGATACACCCACGACGGCGTGATGATCAGGTCGCCGCGATGCACCGTCAGCTTCTCGCCGCCGACCGCCGCGTACGCGCCCTCGCCTTCCACGACGAACCGCAGCGCGAAGGCGACGTGCCGGTGCGCGCGCGCCGTTTCGCCGGGCTGAATCAGCCGCAGGCCCGCAGCCAGCGTGTCGGTCGTGCGCGGCGCCGCGAGCGCCGGGTTGACGAGCTGCAAAACGCGCCGCTCCGCCGCCGGCGCGCCGACCAGCGCTCCGGCGCGCTCCAGCAGCGGGCGCAGCTCTGCATAGCGCCAAACATGCGGGGCGGCACGCGGGCGCGGGTGCGCGGGGACCGGCTCCGCCGTCCACCACAGCGGCTCGGTGTCCGCGGCGGCGGCGTCGCGGCTGAGGCGCTCGACGGAATCGGACGCGATCATGGCGGTTCTCCCGGCGGTTCGGTGATCGAAGAGCAGACCGGCGAGCGGCCTGGAGGTCCAGCGTTCCCGCGAAGCGGTCGTGCCGCGCGGCCGAGCCGAGCATGCGCTCGGAGGGAGAGATAGCGTCCGTCTTGCAAGACGCGCTTCGCACTCACGCCCCGGAGGTCCCCGTGCGCTTCGTCCTCTTCAGCACCCCCTCGTCATCGCCGCGTCCCGGCGTGCTGGACGGCGAGACGATCCGCCCGCTCGACGGGCTGACCTCGCTCGACGCGTTCGTCGCGCTGCCGCCGGACGAGCGGGCCGCCGCGGCGAGCCGGCTGGGCCCCGGGGTCCCGCTGGCGAGCGCGGTGCTGCACGCGCCGCTCCGCCCGCACAAGAACGTCTTCTGCGTCGGCCGCAACTACCTCGCGCACGCCGAGGAAGGCGCGCGCGCCCGCGGCGAGGCGCTGACGCTCCCCGCGGTCCCGACGTTCTTCAGCAAGGCGCCGACCGCGATCGCCGATCCCGGTGCGACGCTGCACCTGAGCGCGGCCGTCTCGGCGCAGTACGACTGGGAGGCCGAACTCGCGGTCGTCATCGGGACGCGCTGCAAGGACGTGCCGGAAGACCGTGCGCTCGACGTCGTCTTCGGCTACACGTGCCTGAACGACGTGAGCGCGCGCGACGTGCAGAAGGCGACGACGCAGTGGTTCAAGGGGAAGACGCTCGACGACACGTGCCCGCTCGGCCCCTGGCTCGTCACTGCCGACGAGATCGGCGACCCGCAGCGGCTCGACGTGTCGCTGCGCGTCAACGGCGAGACGAAGCAGCACGCCAGCACCGCGTCGATGATCTTCTCGGTGGCGCGCTGCATCGCCGAACTGTCGAAAGGGACGACGCTCGAACCGGGTGACGTCATCGCGACCGGGACGCCGGAGGGCGTCGGGTTCGCGCGCACGCCGCCCGAATTCCTCGAGGATGGTGACGTGATGGACGTGGAGATTTCGAAGATCGGCGTGCTGCGCAATACCGTTGCGCTCACCGCTCCGGTCGGTGCGCGCGCATGACCACGTCACGGGCGCGCTTTCTCACCGCTGCGGCGTTGGGCGCGGCAGCAGCCGCGTTTCCGACGGCGATCCTCGCGCAGACGCGCAAGCCGCTCGCGATCGGCTACGTTCCCTCGACGCTGTTCGCGCCGGTGTTCGTCGCGGCGGAGAAGGGCTATTTCCGCGAGGCAGGGTTCGACGCGAACCTCTCGCCGATCGTCGCCGGCGCCGACTCGATGAGCCTGGTCGCGCAAGGACAGATCGACGTCGCGGCGGCGGCGCTCTCGGCGGCGTTCTACAACGCGGTCAACCGCGGGCTGGAAGTGAAGTTCGTCGCGTCGACCGGCTACCAGCCGCGCCACGGACATCCGTCGGCGCTGCTGATCCGCAAGGACCTGTACGACGGCGGGCTGCGCGTCGCCGGACTGAAGGGCAAGAAAGTCGGCTGGATCGGGAACATCGGCGCCGCGTCGGCATACTACGTCGCGCGCATCCTGCGCCCGGCCGGCTTGAAGCTGACCGACGTCGAGGCGCTCAACATCCCCAACCCCGACCAACAGGCCGCGCTCGAACACAAAGCGGTCGACGCGCTCTTCACCTCGGCGCCGTTCACCGAAGAGTTCCAGCAACTGAAGCTCGCGACGCTCGTCGCCGCGCCGCCACCGGGAATCGCCGCCGCCGGGATCTTCTTCGGCCCCTCGCTGTTGCGCAACGCCGAGACGGCGCGCGCGGCGATGGCCGCGCTGCGCAAGGGCGCGGCCGACGTCATCGGCGAGGCCTTCTACGCGCCGCCGAACCTGGACGCGTACGTGAAATATACGAAGCAGCCGCTGGACGTCATCAAGGCCGCGCCGCGCTACGACTTCAAGCCCGACCTACGCATCGACCAAGGCACGCTCGAAGATATGCAGCGCGAATTCCTTGCCGACAACATCCTCACGTACAAGCCGCCGCTCAACGAAGTCCGCCTCGTCGCCCGCTTCTAGCGCGCCGCCCTTCGACAAGCTCAGGATGACGGGGGAACAGGCTCAGCATGAGGGAGGAGCAGGCTCAGGATGACGGGGGCTCCCGTCATCCTGAGCCTGTCGAAGGGCGGCGAATCTCCCAGATCGTTTCCTGGTCCGCGATGAATTCTGCGACGAGGCGGCGGTAGATGCGTTCGATGAGGACTTCGTCGCCGCCGTGCTCGGCGGCGATGCGGCGCACGTTCTCGTAGACGACTTCCTGGCGCCCGGGTGCGGCGACGTCGCTCGCGCTCGCCTTGAAGTCGGCGGCGCGGCGCACGTAGCGGGACCGGTCGATCAAGAGCGGGACGATCGTGCGGTCGAGCCGGTCGATCTGCGCGCGGATGTCCTCGAGCGAGCGGCACTCCTCCGGTGTCATCCGGCACGGATTCGCCGCGCGCGACCGCCCGACCGCCCCGGGAGACGAAGGGACTCGCCTGCCTGGTGCCGATAGGGCCCGCATGAAGATCGCGGTCCCGAAGGAACGCGCGCCCGGTGAACGACGCGTCGCGCTCGTTCCTGAGATCGTCGCGAAGTTCGTCAAGGGTGGGATGACCGTGGCGGTCGAGCGGGGCGCGGGAACCGCGGCCGGGTATACCGACGCCGCGTTCGAGGCGGCCGGCGCGACGCTCGCGCCCGATGCCCGCAGCGCCTACGCCGGCGCGCAGGTCGTCGTGCGCGTCGCGAAGCCGTCCGACGACGAACTGGACGGGATCGAGCGCGGCACGGCGCTGATCGGGTTCCTCGCGCCGCTCGCCGACCCGGCATCGGTCGCGCGCTACGCGCCGCGCGGGATCACCGCGCTTTCGATGGACGCGATCCCGCGCACGACCAAGGCCCAGGCGATGGACGCGCTCAGCTCGCAGGCGAACATCGGCGGCTACAAAGCCGCGCTGCTCGCCGCGACGCACCTGCCGAAGTTCTTCCCGATGCTGACGACCGCGGCGGGAACGATCCCGCCCGCGAAGGCGCTGATCATCGGCGCCGGCGTCGCCGGGCTGCAGGCGATCGCGACGTGCCGCCGGCTCGGCGCCGTCGTGACCGCGTACGACACGCGCGCCGTCGTCGCCGAACAGGTGAAGTCGCTCGGCGCGAAGTTCCTCGAGATCGATGTCGGCGAGAGCGGCGAAGGCAAGGGCGGCTACGCGAAAGAGCTGTCCGCCGAGGCGCTCGAGCGCCAGCGCGCCGCGATGGTGAAGGCGATCGGCGCGAGCGACGTCGTCATCACGACCGCCGCGATCCCCGGCAAGCGCGCGCCGATCCGCGTCACGCGCGAAGCGGTCGCGGCGATGGCGCCGGGCAGCGTGATCGTCGACCTCGCCGCCGAGACCGGCGGCAACGTCGAGGGCACCGTCGCCGGCGAGGTCGTCACGAGCGAGAACGGCGTGACGATCGTCGGCCTGTTGAACCTGCCTTCGACGCTCGCGTACGACGCGAGCCGCCTGTACGCGCGCAACGTGCAGGCGCTGCTCGACTACATCATCAAGGACGGTGCGCTCGCGCTCGACCCGAGCGATGAGATCGTCGCCGGAACGACGATCACGGGAGGAGCCGCGTGACCGCACATCTGCTGACCGAGCTGACGATCTTCATCCTCGCCGTCTTCGTCGGGTTCGAGGTCATCTCGAAGGTCCCGACGACGCTGCACACGCCGCTGATGTCGGCGACGAACGCGATCCACGGGATCGTCCTGGTCGGTGCGCTGCTGATCGCGGGCGCCTCCGACCAGCCCTTGAATAACATCGTCGCGTTCGTGCTGGTCGTGCTGGCGTCGCTGAACGTGTTCGGCGGCTACACGGTCACCGAACGGATGCTGCAGATGTTCCGCCCGAAAGCGCCGGCGAAGCCGCCGGCGGACGGCGCGCGATGAACGTCGTCGCACAGCAGCTCGCCAGCCCGGTCGACGTCGCATACCTCGTCACCGGAATTCTGTTCATCGTCGGCTTGCGCTACCTCAGCTCGCCGAAGACCGCACGCCTCGGGAACCGGATCAGCGCCCTCGGAATGCTGATCGCGATCGTCGCAACGCTGACGCAGGGACTGACCAACTGGATCGTCATCGGTGCCGCGCTGGTGGTCGGCGCGGCGGTCGGGATCGTCTCCGCGCAGCGCGTGAAGATGACCGCGATGCCGCAGATGGTCGCGATCTTCAACGGCGCCGGCGGCGGCGCGGCCGCGCTCGTCGCGGCGGGCGAACTGCTGCGCTTCGGCGGCACGGTTCCGAGCTACGACGTCGCGTTCACCAGCGTGCTCTCGGCGGTCATCGGCGCACTCTCGTTCGCTGGTTCGATCATCGCGTTTCTGAAGCTGCAAGAGGTGATGACGGGCCGGCCGATCACGTACCCCGGCCAGCAGGTCGTCAACGCGCTGCTGCTGCTCGCGATCCTGGTCAGCTGGGGGCTCGTCGTCGCGGGCGTGCCGCCGGTGCTGGAGTGGTTCTGGATCGCGCTCGGATGCTCGCTCGTGCTCGGCGTGTTGTTCGTCCTCCCGATCGGCGGCGCCGACATGCCGGTCGTCATCTCGCTGCTGAACTCGTTCACCGGGCTCGCGGCGGCGTCGACCGGCTTCGTGCTCGGCAACAACGTCCTCATCATCAGCGGCGCGCTGGTCGGCGCGTCCGGCACGCTGCTGACCGTGCTGATGGGCCGCGCGATGAACCGCTCGATCACGAACGTGCTGTTCGGCGCGTTCGGCGCGGTGAAGACCGGCACCGGCGGCGGTGGCGCGAAGGGCGGCCAGAACGTGCGCTCGGTGAACCCCGACGACGTCGCCGCGATGCTCGCGTATGCGAACGAAGTGATCGTCGTCCCCGGCTACGGGATGGCGGTCGCGCAGGCGCAGCACTCGATTCGCGAGTTGGCGGACCAGCTCGAAAAGAAGGGCGTCGAGGTCAAGTACGCGATCCACCCGGTCGCCGGCCGCATGCCGGGGCACATGAACGTGCTGCTCGCGGAAGCCAACGTGCCGTACACCGCGCTGTACGACATGGATGACATCAACCCGGAGTTCGAGCGCGCGGACGTCGCGCTCGTCGTCGGCGCGAACGACGTGACGAACCCCGCCGCGCGTGAGGACAAGACCAGCCCGATCTACGGGATGCCGATCCTCAACGTCGACAAAGCGCAGAACGTCGTCGTCCTCAAGCGCTCGATGGCTTCGGGCTTCGCCGGGATCGACAACCCGCTCTACGACGACGCGAAGACCGTGATGCTCTTCGGCGACGCGAAGAAGTCGATCGACGGCGTCGTCGCGGGCGTGAAGGCGCTCTGAGGTCCGACCGCCCGTCCTTGAGTTTGGCTTAAGCGAGCGCGGGTAACACCGCGAGCGTCCTGCTCGTGGTGGAGGGTTCCGTGCGACTGCCTGCTCTCGTCGTCATGTGCTGCCTGCTCGCCGCCTGCGGAGGCGGCGGTACCTCGGTTGCGCCGTCATCGTCGCCCGGCTTTACGACGGAGACGTTTACGCCCGCGCCGGCGGCCTCCGCGACGCCGACGCCGATCCCCGGCGCGCCGGCGAACCCGCCGGCCGGCGTCGCGTCGCCGCCGCCCGGTGCGACGCCGACACCCGCGCCGACGCCGAACGCGACATTGCTCGGCGCCGGGAAGATCCGCCACGTGATCATCGTGATCATGGAGAACCGCACGTTCGACAACCTGTTCAACGGTTATCCGGGCGCCGACAGCGTCGCGTCGGGGCAGACGCACCTCGGCTTGACCGTCCCGCTGCGGCCGACGCCGTTCGAGGCGCCGTGCGATCCCGACCACTCGCACGGCGCGTGGGTCAAGGACTGGGACGGCGGCAAAATGGACGGCTTCGACACGACGCCGGCGAGCTGTTTCGGCGGACCGGTCGACCCGCTCTACCCGTACGGCTACGTGCCGCGCGCGGAGACGCAGCCGTACTGGGACATCGCGTCGCGCTTC
>JAFAMK010000127.1 GCA_019233415.1 Vulcanimicrobiota bacterium | reverse complement strand
CCGGCTCCTTGGCGTACTCCGGGCCGCACATCATCGAGCTGGTGGCGGCGCTGGCCCTGTTGGCCGCCGTTGCGGGCCCGCTGGGGCTCGTCGGCACCGCCCGCGAGCGCCGGCGCCGGCTCGCCCTGGTGCGGGCCTCCCTGGGGCCGCCGACGGCCTGGATCGCCGCCTTCGGGCTCGCCGTCCAGGCTGCGGTTGCCGCCCTGCTCTTCCTCGCCGAGGGCGCGAGCGTCGACCCCGACCGGCTCGCCCTGACCGTCCTGAGCGCGCTGGTCGCCCTGCTCGCCTCGGCGTTCCTGTTCCGCGCCGCCCGCCACCGCGTCGTCGCCCTCCTCGCCGCGCTGGTCGAGGTGCTGGCGCCGGCTTCGCCCGCGACCGCCACGGCGCGGCGTGCCGCCCCGCCCTCGCGGGCCACCGTCCCCTTCCGGCTCTTCGTCCCGAACCGTCCTCCACCGCTGGCTGCCTGATCCCGTCCTCGCCGCGATGCCGGAATAGTTCCGCCGCGGTCCGTGTACCACCACGTCACAGCCGAAGGGAATCATGTCCAGCCTTTTTCGTAGCGCACGCGCACGTGCGCTGGCCTTTGCCGTCATCGCCGCGCTCTGCGCGCCGACCGCCGCGTTCGCGCAGACCACCGCCCCGCTCGCCGGGACGGTGACCGCCGACGGCGCACCGGTCGTCGGTGCGAGCGTCACTGCCACCGGTTCGAACCTCAACCTCCACGCGCAGACGGACGCGCACGGCACGTTCCAAATCTCCGCCCCGATCGGGACCTACGAGGTCGACGTCACCGCGCCACAGGGCCACGCCGCGCTGCGCGTCGACCTGACCAGCGCCGGCACGAGCCTCACGTTCGCGCTCTCCAAGCTCCAAGAGATCGGCCGCACCTCGGTGACCGCGCGGCCACCGGTCCGCGGCTCCGGGACCGACCTCAGCCTGAGCGCGGAGGCGCTGACGCGGTCGCCGGCCTCCGGCAGCTTGCCGAACCTCTTGATCCAACTGCCCGGTGCGGCACGCGGCGCCAACGGCGTCGTCCACATCAACGGCGACCACGGCGACATCAACTACATCGTCGACGGCGTGCAGATTCCGCAGGAGCTGAACCGCATCGTCGGGAGCGAGTTCGACCCCAACGACATCTCGTTCGTCGAAGCGCTGCAAGGCGCGTATCCCGCCCGTTACGGCGAGCGCTTCGCGTCGGTGATCGACATCACCACGCGCAATGGTGCCGGGCCGCCGGGCTTCATCGGCGACTTCATCGGCGGCTCGTACGGAAGTTCCGACGGAACGCTGGGCTACCACACGAACATCGGCGCCGGCTCGATGATCGCCGCGTTCCGCGCGCAGCGCAGCGATCGCGCGCTCGACCCGCCGAACTTCGACTCGCCACACAACCAGGGCAGCAACACCAACGCGTTCCTGCGCTACACGCTGCCGACCGGGCAGAACTTCATCAACTTCACCGTCAGCCGCTCGTACCAGACGTACCAGATCCCGAACGACGTCGCGGGCGGCGAACCCGCCTCGAGCGACGACAACGAGACGCAGGAAGACCTGTTCAGCGCGATCCAGTTCCGCCACCCGATCGGCGACCACGGCTCGCTCTCGTTCGGTCCGTCGTACAAGCGCTCGCGCATCCGCGACTTCGGCGACCCGAGCAACGACTTCGCGTTCGGCGAAGCGAACGCGCCGGGCAACCCCGGCGACTGCGGCGCGGCGCTTTCGTCGACCGGCCCGGTCGTCGGCGGCGTCGTGACGAACCCAGTCGCGAACCCGAACGTCAACTACGCGAACAGCACGTGCGCGTTCTCGCTCAACGGCGACCGCACCGCGATCGACGTCGGCGGAAACCTCGACTACGAGAACCGCAGCGCGAAGCACGACGTCGCGTTCGGCGGCTTCTACGACGCGACGCACGTCGCGAAGACCTACGCGGTGACGCTCCAGCCGGGGAACTTCCTGGCACCGGTCTTCACCCCGGGAACGCCCGGCGCGGCATACACCGTCGTCGACAACGCACCGAACGTCGGCCACCTGACCGCCGTCTACCTCCAGGACAGCTGGAAGTGGGGCGATCGGTGGCAGCTCGACTACGGCGCGCGTGGCGACTCGTTCCTCGTTTCGTCGGCGCAGTTCAACGTCGGGTTCGGTCAGGTCAGCCCGCGCGTGAAGCTGACCCACTTCTTCGGTGCGCGCGACAGCGTCTATGCGTACTGGGGGCGGTTCTTCACCCCGTTCTCGCTGGAGAACGTCTCGCCGCTCGCCGCGTACACGCTCAACCTCCCGCTGCAGACGAACGTCGCGACGTTCGACCTCAAGCCGCAGCGCGACTCGGTCTACGAGCTCGGCGGCCACTTCGCGCTCGGGAGCGGTGATCTCGGGCTGCGCGTGATGCAGAAGAACGCGACCGACCTGATCGACGACACGCAGGTCGGCACGACGAACCTGCACCAGGACATCAACTACGCCGAAGGTCGCATTGCGACGCAGACCGCGTACTATCAGATCCCGCTGCAGCGCGCGGGCCGCTTCTACGCGTCGGTCACGCACACGTACTCGGTCAACAAGGGCTGCGAGACGCAGCTGCTCGCGCCGTGCTTCGGCGCGCCCGACGACTTCACGCCGGCCGACCACGACCAGCGCGTCGACATGACGTCGGGGCTGATCCTCAACGACCGCCGCGGCGGCTGGTTCGGGATCGACGGCGAATACGGCAGCGGCCTGTCGTCGGGTCAGAACCCGACCGGTGGGATCACCTGCGGCGGCTCCGACGGCAACGTGGGCGGTCCGTGCAAACGCACGCCGCACCTGACGTTCGACGCCGCGAAGGGGATCGCGCTCGGCAACGGGATGGCGCTGACGATGCGCGTGCGCAACCTCTTCAACGACCGCTACTTCGTGACGTTCCTCAACGCGCAGGGCAACCACTACGCTCCGCCGCGGACCTTCGAGCTCGGCCTGCGGCTGAACACGAAGTAACCGGCTAGGCCGGCTTGCGCGCGTGCTCCAGGGCGCGCGCGCGAGTCGCCCCCGGGAACAGCGTCTCTTCGAGCGCCGCGGCGTCGACCGGGGCGCCGAAGCGGAATCCCTGTCCTTCGTCGCAGCCGAGTGACGCGACGAACGCGATCTGCTCGTCGGTCTCCAAACCTTCGGCGGTCACGTGGAGCCCGAGCGTCTTCGCGACCGAGACGATCGAACCGACGATCGCCTGATCGTACGCGTCGTCGGCGACCTCGCCGATGAACGCGCGGTCGATCTTCAGCGCGGTGATCGGCAAGCGCTTGAGATACGCGAGCGAGCTGTAGCCGACACCGAAGTCGTCGACCGCGACCTGCACGCCGAGCGCGCACATGCGGCGCAGCACCGGCAGCACGGTGTCGTCGAGCACGACATGCTCGGTCACTTCTACCGAGAGCGCTGCGGCCGGCAGCCCGTGCTCGGCGAGCAGCGCCGCGACGACGTCGGGCAGATCGGGCTCGCGCAGGTCGCGCGGCGAGAGGTTCACGCCGACGCGGAACTCCGGATGGTGCGCGCGCAGCCGCGCGGCGGTGGCGCACGCGGTGCGCAGCACCCAGCGGTCGAGCGCGACGATCGCGCCGCTTTCCTCGGCGATCGAGATGAAGGTCGCGGGCAGGATCACGCCGCGCTCGGCGTGGTGCCAGCGCAGCAGCGCCTCGCAGCCGACGACGCGGCGCGTCGCCAGCTCGACGACGGGCTGGTAGAGCAGCCGCAGCTCTTCGCGCCGGATCGCGTGGCGCAGGTCGGTCTCGAGCGCGAGCCGGTCGGCGGCCGCGGCCTCCATCGCGTCGTCGTAGAACGCGAAGCGGTTCCCGCCCAGCGCCTTCGCGCGGTACATCGCGGCGTCGGCGTGCGCGACGAGCGCTTCCGTGTCGACGCCGTGTTCGGGATAGATCGCCGCGCCGACGCTGACGTTGACGAACAAGTCGTGGCCGCGCACGGCGACCGCCTGCGCGAAGGTGCGCACCAGCCGCTGCGCGAGCGCGGCGACTTCGTCGTCGTGCCCGACGCGCGGAACGAGCACGATGAACTCGTCGCCGCCGGGCCGCGCGATGACGTCGCCGGTGCGCAGTGCTTCCTGCAGACGCGCGGCGACCTCGCGCAGCACGTCGTCGCCGACGCCGTGGCCCAGCGTGTCGTTGATCGTCTTGAAACGGTCGAGGTCGAGGAACAGCAGCGCGAAGCGGCGCGCGTCGCGCTGCGCCTGCCCGATCGTCTCCTCGATGCGCCGCTCGAGCGCGAGCCGGTTCGGCAGCCCCGTCAGCGCGTCGCGGTGCGCGGTCTCGAACAGCTGCTGCTGCGTGCGCTTCAGCTCGGTGATGTCGAGCGAGACCCCGACCGCGCCGACGACCGCGCCGACGCCGTCGCGCAGCGGCTCGACGTGGTGACGCAGCCAGCGTTCGCCACGGGCCGTCTCGGCGCGCACGGACGTACCCTCGGCGACGTCGCGCAGGACGTGCTCCGCGATTAGCGGCCCCGCCGGCTGGTCGACGAGCGCTTCGCCGCGCAACCCGAGGTCGTCGAGCGCGCCGCCGGCGACCGTCGTGAAGCGCGCCTCGCGGTCGGTCGTCCAGAGGACCGCGTCGACGTTCTGCGCGACCAGCCGCAGGCGCTGGTCGTTCTCGCGCAGCCGGGCTTCGGTGCGAACGCGCTCGGTGACGTCGCGCAGCGCGACCAGCACCTCGCGGGCAGCCGGCCGCACCCAGACCTCGACCCAGCGCGGCGGCGTCCCGACGGCGTCCGTCCGCGCGACGACCGTCCCGGTTCGGCGCGCGTAGCGCACGTCGGGGACCAGCTCCGAGGCAAACGGCGAGACGATCCCGTCCAGCGGGCGCCCGACCAGCTCCTCGGCATCGGTGCCCAGCAGCCGCTCCGCCTCGGCGTTGACGTGGCTGATCCGCAGCGTCTCGTCGACGATGTAGATCGCGTCGCCGACCGCGTCGAGAACCCGCAGCTGCCGCGCGACGGCGTCGGCAGCACGGCGCCGGGTCTCGGCGAGGATGCGCCGGACCTGTGCGACCGCCAAGGTCGCGCAGAGCGCGACCCCGAGGCCGATGGCGACGATCCAGGCGACGGTCACCGCGAAACCGTCGGCCGTTCGAGTGCGAAGAGGTGGGTCATCCGTGAGCCAGTCCCTTACCAGGCGGTATAGCTTCTATCGGCCGTCCGTCATGGTCGTGTAAAGTTCCGGCGCGTAAAGGATTGGTAAACGGGCGGCGGCGCGCGCTTCGATGCGCTCGTACGGGACCGGCCGGCCGAACCGGTAGCCCTGCGCCGCGTGGCAGCCGGCGGCGGCGAGGTGGGCGAACTGCTCGTCGGTCTCGATCCCCTCGGCCGTCACGTGCAGCCCGAGCGCCTTCGCGATCGCGACGATCGACCCGACGATCGCCTGGTCGTGCGGATCCTCGGTGATGTCGCGGACGAACTCGCGGTCGATCTTGAGCCCGGTGATCGGAAGCCGCTTCAGGCATGCGAGCGAGCTGTACCCGATTCCGAAGTCGTCGACGACGACGTGGACGCCGAGCGCGCACAGCCCGGTCAGCGCGGGGATCGCGGTGTCGTCGAGCGCCGCGTGCTCGCTGACCTCGATCGCGAGCGCGCTCGCCGGCAGGTCGTGCTCGTGCAGCAGCGCCGCGACGACGTCGCGCAGGTCGGGCTCACGCAGGTCGCGCGCCGCGAAGTTGACCGCCATGCGAAAGTCGGGCTGCAGGACGCGGATGCGCGCGAGCGCCGCGCACGCTTCGCGCAGCACCCAGCGGTCGAGCGCGACGATCGCGCCGGTCTCTTCGGCGATCGGAACGAAGACCGACGGCGGAATCGCGCCGCGCTCGCGGTGGTTCCAGCGCAGCAGCGCCTCGCAGCCGACGAGCCGCTGCGTCGCGACATCGACGACCGGCTGAAACAGCAGCCGCAGCTCGTCGCGCTGGATGGCGTGGCGCAGGTCGTTCTCGAGCGTCAGGCGCTCGGCGGCCGCGGCCTCCATCGCGTCGTCGAAGATCGCGAAGCGGTTTCCGCCCGACGCCTTCGCGCGGTACATCGCGGCGTCGGCGTGCGCGACCAGCGCCTCGCCGTCCGCGCCGTGGTCGGGGTAGAGGGCGGCGCCGACGCTGGCGCTCACGAACAGCTCGCGGCCGCGCGCGCCGACCGGCTGCGTCAGCGCGCGCATCAGCCGCAGCGCGACCATCTCCAGCTCGCTCTCCCGCTGCACGCGCGGGATCAGTACGATGAACTCGTCGCCACCGGGCCGCGCGATCACGTCGTCGGCGCGCAGCGTCTCGCGCAGCCGCACGGCGATCTCGCGCAGCACGTCGTCGCCGACGCCGTGGCCTAGCGTGTCGTTGATCGTCTTGAAGCGGTCGACGTCGACGAACAGCAGCGCGAAGCGGCCGCGGTCGCGTTCGGCCGCGGTGATCGTGTCGGCGATCAGCCGCTCGAGCGCGAGCCGGTTCGGCAGTCCCGTCAGCCGGTCGAGGTGCGCCGCGTCGAGCAGCCGCTGCTGCGCGCGCTTCATCTCGGTGATGTCGAGCGAGACGCCGACCGCGCCGATCACCGCACCGTCGACGTCGCGCAGCGGCTCGACGTGGTGGCGCAGCCAGCGCTCGCCGCGCGCGCTCTCCGAGCGCAGCGGCGTGCCGGCGAAGACGCCGGCCAGCAGATGTTCGGCGACGAGGGCGTCGCACGGCTGGTCGATGAGCCGCTCCGCGTTCAGGCCGAGGTCGCCGAGCGCGCCGCCGGTCACCGTCGTGAAACGCGCCGCGCGGTCGGTCGTCCACAGCACCGCGTCGACGTCGCTCGT
Organism: Vulcanimicrobiota bacterium; assembly: GCA_019233415.1. Taxonomy (GTDB): domain Bacteria; phylum Vulcanimicrobiota; class Vulcanimicrobiia; order Vulcanimicrobiales; family Vulcanimicrobiaceae; genus Vulcanimicrobium. The sequence goes on along the minus strand of JAFAMK010000127.1, from coordinate 4,483 downwards.
CACCAGGCGCAGCCGCTGGTCGTTCTCGCGCATCCGCACCTGCGCGCGCGTTCGTTCCGAGACGTCGCGCAGCGAGACCAGCGTCTCGTTCGCCGCGGGCTTGATCCGCAGCTCGATCCACGTCTGCGTCGCGCCGAACGCGCAGGTCCGCTCGACGACGCTCCCGCTGCGCTGCGCTGCGCGAATCTCGGGAACGAGTTCGGAGGCGAGCGGGTCGACGACGGTGTCGAGCGCGCGGCCGACCAGCGCGTCGGCGGTCGTGCGCAGCAGCCGTTCCGCTTCCTCGTTGACGTGCGTGATGCGCAAATCGCCGTCGAGGACGTAGATGCCGTCGCCGACCGTCTCCAAAATGTCGAAGTGCCGCTCGATCTCTTCGGCGGCGCGGCGGCGCGCGGCGCGCACGGCCGCCGTCAGGCGCGCCGCCCACAGCGCGGCGGCGCCGACGGCGAGCACGAGCACGACGGCGAACGCGATCACAACAGACCTCGCCGCGCGGCTTCGTCGAGCAGCTCGCGCCGCGAGCGCGCGCCGAACGCCGCGCAGATCGCGTCGATCTGCTGGCCGATCGTGTACAGGCTGCGGCTGAACCGGCGCGACAGTTCCTGCTCGCTCGCACCGCTCCAGAGCGCCTTCGCGATCTGGCGCTGAAGCGCTGTGAGCGCGGGAGGGATCGCGCTCTCGCGCGCGACCGCGACGTCGACCAGCGCGCCGAGCGGGCAGTCCGGATAGTGCTGCGCGTGCGCGACCGCGGCGTCGCGCCAGGCCGCCTCGCCGGTCAGCTCCGCGAGCGCGGAGGCGGCGAGCGAGGCGCGGTAGTGGTGCGCCGCCGCGTCGAAAATTTCATACGCCTCGCAGAGCGCGGCGACCGCGGCGACGCGCCGCCCGAGCGTCTGGTCGATGCGGCCCTGCGCGTAGCGCGCGAACCCGACCGCGCGCTTGTCGGCGGCGATCGCCAGCATCGGGTTGACGTTCTCCGTGCCGATGCGCGTGTAGGTCGCGGCGTAGCGCTGCGCGCGCGCCGCGTCGACCGGCGCGAAGAGCGTCGCGAGCACGACCAGCGCCTGGCGCTCCTCGCCGTACGTCGACTCCCACGCGACCTCGTGCGCGAGGAGGTCGGCCTGCGCCAGCTCCTCGATCGCCCACACCTCGTTCCCGGCGAGCCGCGCGACGTACGCGCGGTCGAGGTGCGCCATGACGCGCCAGGCCACGCTCGGCGCGACCGCGGCTGCGTCGCGGAACGCCCACTGCGCGTGGCCGGCGCGCCCGCGCATGAACGCGTCCCAGCCGAGGATGCGCAGCGTCGCGTAGCGGTGGACCGCGACGTCGTCGGTCCATGCGATCGCGTCGTACGCTGCGCGCGCGGTGTCCATCCCCGCGTCGTCGGCGGTCTCGAACGCGACGCGCGCGAGCGAGTGCGCGGTGATCGCGAGCGCCGCGAGGTCGGGCGGCAGCGCGCCGTCGCCGCGGCTCGCGTACGCGAGCGCGCGCCGCAGGTCGGCGATCTGCGCTGTGTAGTCGCCGCGGCTGGCGTGGATCCAGCCGCGCTGCGCGTACGCCGACGCGGCGACCGCCGGATCGGGATGCGTGAGCGCGAGCGCGAGCCCCGCGTCGTCGGGATCGTTTTCGTGCCGCAGCCAGCGCAGGCGCGCACGGTGGTAGCCGAGCAGCGCCGGGCCGTTCGCGACGTGCGGCGCGAGCGCGTCGGCCGCCGCGTAGTGCAGCTCCGCCGAGGCGAGGTCGCGCACGACGACGTACGCGCGGCCAAGCGCGACCTCGTACGCGAAGCGGTCTTCGTCGCCGGCGAACAGCTCGTCGAACGTGCTCAGAAACGCGACGGCCGCGACCGGAGTGCGGTGCACGTGCACTTCCGCGACCAGCAGAATGCCGGCGCAGGCGTGCGGTGCATCCCAATGCGCGCAGCCGTCGAGCAGCGCGAGGGCGTCGTCGTACCGCGCCGCGCGGACCGCGAGGCGTGCCTCGCGGACCGCGGACTCAGAGCGATCCGTCGCCGTTCCCTCCTGGAGCACGAAGCCTAGTCGATCAGCGTACCGAGATCGATTTGGTCACCCGGTGCCAGATCGGCGTGAACCGACGGAGCCGCACCCTTGTCGTTGCCGATCGCGGTGATCGGCTCGCCGAACGGCGTCGTCGACGAATTCGCGACCGCGATCGTGTACGCGTCCGCCGCGAGCGCGTGCAGCGCGAACGTTCCGTCGGGTCCGGTGATCGTCACGTTCGCCATGTCGCCGTCGGCGTCGGTCGCCGTCACCGTTGCGAACGCGACCGGCGCGCCCGCGGCGTTGACGACCTTCCCGCTGACGTTCGCACCGCCGCGCGCGACGATGAGCTTCGGATCGACGTAGGCGACGCCGCCGCTCAGCGAGATCGACTCGAGCACGTTGAAGTCGAGCGTGAGGCTCACGCTCGCGCCCGCCGTGCCGTCCACGTGCGCGTTCGCGTCGAGCGCGACGAACGCGGGGTTCCAGCGCGACGAGCGGCCGAAGTGCATCGGGTAGACCGTTCCGTCGGTGCCGACGACGTTCGAGCGCGACGGATCGACGACGAGCCGGATCGCGTGATAGTTCCCGACCGGCAGCGTGCCGGTGATCGCCATCGCCTGGTGCTGCAGCGCGAGCAGATCGACGACTTGCGGCGTGGCGTAGGTCGCGATCGGATGGGCGGTCGAGCCGGAGACGGCTTCGACGCCGGCGACGGCGAGGTTCACGTGCGCCGCGTTGGCGAGCGGTGCGTCGTAGATTTGGACGTCCACGTCGAACGTCGGAGCGCCGCCCAGCGTGTCTTGGGGCCGGCGCAGCTCGGCAAGCTGCGTGTTCGACGGCAGGACGCTCGTCGCGGAATGCGGCGCGCCGCAGGCGGCGAGCGCGAGCAGTGCGGCAAGGGCGGCGGCGGATCGGATGGCGAGTCGGCTCATCGGCGGCATTCCCTGGGCGGAGACGGCGGCGGCCGAAAACGAACCGCCGAGAGCCTGCGCGCAACGCAGACCCGCCGCACGATTGAAACGTTCAATCGAGCGGACGTACCGTGGTCAGGCGACGCCCTCACCCTTGCGCAGTGCCGTCGGGCGTCTTCCGGGTTTGCGTATCTTGACTATGCGACCGCCATCACAGCAATGTGAAGTCTCGGTCAGTTAAGTTTCGGTCAGCCGCTCGCCCTGCTAACGAGTTCTTGCTAAGCCTGGCCGAGGATCGTCAGCGTCCCGAACCAGAGGCCCAGGCCGACGCAGCTGACCGCGACGCCGATCGCGATCGCGTTCCCGAGCGCGGAGTTGACGCGGTTGCCGAGGATCTTCTTGTCGTTCGCCATCACGAGCAGAAAGCCGAGCACGATCGGCAGCACGAACGCGTTGAACGCCTCGACCCACACGGTGATGCGAATCAGCGGCAAGTTCGGGATCAGCACGACGCCGGCGGCGACGACGACCATCGCCGCGTACATGCCGTAGAAGCGCTTCGCGTCGTAACACGCGGCGTTGAGCGAGCAGCGCCACGCGAAGGCTTCGCCGAACGCCCACGCCGTCGCGAGCGAGACGACGAGCGCGCCGAGCAGCGCCGCGCCGAGCAGCCCCGCGCCGAACGCGATTCCCGCGAGCTTCGAGCCGGTCAGCGGAACGAGTGCGAGCGCGGCGTGCGCCGCATCCGACACGTTGATGTTGTGCACGAACAGCGTCGCCGCGCAGGTGACGACGACCGCGACCATGATGATCTGCGTGAGCACGGAGCCGAGCGCCGTGTCGATGCGCGCCGACGGCAGGTCATTCGTCGTCAGCCCCTTGTCTACCGTCGCGGACTGCTGGTAGAAAATCATCCACGGCATGATGACCGCGCCGATGTTGCCGGCGACGAGCAGCAGGTACTCGTGGTTCGCCAGCGGCTGGCTGCCGAGCAGTCCTTCGCGCACGAGCGTCCAGCCGTTCGGGTGCGCGGCGAACGCGGCGGGAATGAACAGCAGCTCCAACAGGCACAGCCCGAGCGCGAGCACTTCGGCGCGCTTGTAGCGGCCGCTGAACGCGATCGCGATCAGGATCGCCGCGGAACCGATCACCAGCGGCGCGGGCGGAATGCCGAAGATCAGCGCGACGCCGGCGACCCCGATGAACTCGGTGACCAGCGCGGCGAGGTTGGTGACCAGCATCGTCCCGAGCGAGACCCAGGTCCACGCGAGCCCGTAGTGCTGGCGGATCAGCTGGGCGTGGCCCTTCCCGGTGACGGTCCCCAGGCGCACCGTCATCTCCTGGACGACGAAGAGCGGAACGATCAGCAGCAGTTGCAGCAGGACGAGCTTCATCCCGAACTGCGCGCCCGAGGTCGCCGCGGTCGTGATGCTGCCGGCCTCGGTGTCGGCGAACGCGACGATCAGCCCTGGCCCGGCCGCGGCGAGGTAACGCCACAGGCGGCCGCCGCGCGCCGGCGGTACGGTGAGTGCTTGAGGTTCAGCGTGGACCGCGGCCATCGACGCTCCCGGG
>JAFAMK010000072.1 GCA_019233415.1 Vulcanimicrobiota bacterium | reverse complement strand
TCGCGGCTCGGCGTGACCGGCGCGCGGCGCGAGCCCGACGTCGCCTGGGCCAGCGCGACGCTCACGCGGCTGCGCGCGGGGACGCCGCTCCCGCTCGCGGTCGGGTTCGGCATCTCGACCGCGGCGCACGCCGCGGCGGTCGGCGCGGTCGCCGACGGCGTGATCGTCGGGAGCGCGCTGATCGACGCGTACGCCGGTGCGCGCGGCGACGAGGCCGCCCGGCGCGCCGGAGCGTACGCCGCCTCGCTGCGCGCCGCACTCCCGCGGGTGCGACTTTAGCAGGAAATGCCCTGGGCGGGGCGCATGACGGTGCAGTTTTCCTGCTCCGGAGGGCCTCGTCGATGAAGCTTCGCCCCATGGCCGCGCTGGGTCTTGTCGCGCTCTGCGCGGCGCTGACGGCGCCGTCGGTACCGGTGGCCGCCGCGGGCGACACGATCGTCTTCGGCTCCGCCGTCTCGCTGACGGGCTCGTTGACCAAGGAAGGGCACCTCACGCAAGAGGGCTACGACTTCTGGAAGAGCTACGTCAACGCGCACGGCGGGCTCAAGGTCGGCGGCAAGTCGTACAAGGTCGACATCAAGTACTACGACGACGAGTCGAAGGCGGCGACGGCGGCGTCGCTCGCCGAACGGCTGATCGATCAGGACCACGTCAACTTCATCCTCGGGCCGTACGGTTCGGGGACCGCGTTCACCGTCGCGCAGATGGTCGAGCGGAAGAAGATCCCGATGGTCGAGGGGAACGGCGCGGCCGAGAAGATCTTCAGCCAGGGCTTCAAGTACACGTTCGCCGTCCTCTCGCCGGCGCCGCGCTACCTCGAGGGCATCCTCGACGTGGCGCACTCGCAGAAGCCGGCGGCGCAGAGCGTCGCGATCACCGCGGCGAGCGACCCGTTCTCGCAGGAAGTCGCCGCCGGCGCCGCCGCATGGGCGACCGCGCACGGAATGAAGGTCGTCTACAACAACAAGTATCCCGAGAACGCGACGGACGTCTCGTCGATCGTCTCGGCGGTCAAGGCTGCGAATCCCGACGTCATCCTGAACGCCGGACACTTGCAGGACGCGCTGCTCGTCCACAAGGGGCTGAAGGAACAGAACGTCCAGGCGCGAGCCTACGGCTATTCGGTCGGTCCCGACACGCCCGACTTCACCGGCTCCCTCGGCAAGGACGCGAACTTCGTCTTCGGCGGCGCGCAGTGGTCGGACGCCGTGAAGTACCGCGCCGACCGGCCGGGCTTCTACGCGACCGCGAAGGAGTACGCGAAGGCGTTCGACGCGGTCTACCATCACCGTCCCGACTACCACGACGCGGAGTCGACCGCGACGTGCCTGGCGTTCCAGTACGCGCTCCAGGACGCCGGTTCGCTCGATCCCGACAAGGTGCGCGACGCGCTGGCGAAGCTGGACGTGACGACGTTCTACGGCATCCTCAAGTTCGACAGCCGCGGGATGAACGTCTACAAGCCGATGGTGACGAACCAAATCCAGAACGGCAAGCTCGTGACGGTGTGGCCGCGCGGTCTGGCCGAAGCGAAGGTCGAGTACCCAACGCCGCCGTGGGGCCAACGATAGCGTAGATGCATTTGCTGGCGCAGGATCTCGTCAACGGCATCCTCGCGGGCGGGATCCTGGCCGTCGTTGCCCTCGGCTTCTCGCTGGTCTGGGGCATCATGAACATCATCAACCTCGCGCACGGCGCGTTCGTGATGCTCGGTGCGTACGTGACGTGGCAGCTGTTCAGCAGCTTCCACGTCGATCCGTTCCTCTCGCTGCCGGTTTCGTTCGCGGTGCTGTTCACGCTGGGTTACCTGATCCAGCGCTTCCTCATCAACTGGGTCGCGCGCGCGCCGGTGCTGACGACGTTCCTGCTGACGTTCGGTCTGTCGCTGCTGGTCGTCAATGTCGCACTGCTGATCTGGACCGGCGACACGAAGGGCGTGACGACCGCCTACTCGGGGACGAATTTTACCGTCGCCGGCGTGACGGTTCCCTGGGCGAAGCTCTACACGCTGCTTGCCGCGCTGCTGATCACGGGCGTGATGCAGCTATGGCTGACGCGCTCGAAGACCGGCCGCGCGATCCGCGCGACCGCGATGGACATCGGCGCCGCGCAACTGAGCGGCGTGCGCGTCGCGCATATCTACGCGATCGTGTTCGGGCTCGGCGCCGGGCTGGCCGGCGTCGCCGGGACGCTGATCTCGCTCTCGTACTCGCTCAACCCGTCGATGGGCCAGCCGTTCCTCATCAAGGCGTTCGTCGTGTGCGTGCTCGGCGGGCTCGGCTCGGTCGAAGGCGCGCTGGTCGGCGGGCTGACGTACGGGATCGTCGAGGCGTTCGCCTCGCAGATCGACGTCACGATCGGCACGCAGCACATCAGCGGAACGGGGCTGCAGGACGCGGTCGCCCTCGTCGTGCTGCTGATCGTGCTGATCGTGCGACCGCGCGGGATCATGGGACGCGCGACCGCGTGACGACCGCCTCCGCCTCGGCGGCGATGCGCAAGGTCAGCCTGGCGGGAATCATGGGCAACCGCGGCGCGCTGTGGGCCGCGGTCATTTTGATGTTGCTCCTGCTGCTGGTTCCGGTCGCGCTTCCCGGCTACCAGACGCTGTTCCGCACGATCCTCATGTACGTGGCGCTCGCGTACGGCTGGAACACGATCGGCGGGTACACCGGCTACGTCTCGTTCGGCAACGTCACGTTCTTCGGGCTGGGCGCGTACTGCTCGGCACTGCTGAGCGCGCACGGGGTCAACAACCTGTTCGCCGACGTCGCGCTCGCGGTCGTCGTCAACGCGGCGTTCGCGGCGCTGGTCGGCCTGCCGATCCTGCGGCTGAAAGGCCACTACTTCGGAATAGCAACGCTGGGCGTCGCGCTCGCGATCACCGACATCGTCGGCAACCTCGACGCCTTCGGCGGAACCGGCGGGCTCGCGCTCAAGACCGTCGACGAGGCGCACTTCTCGATCTACTACTACGCCGCGTGGCTGGTCACGGCCGGCGCGATCGGCGCGACGTTCCTGGTCGCGCGCTCGAAGCTCGGCTACGCGTTCGTCGCGCTCCGCGAGAACGAAGAAGCCGCGGCGGTGCTGGGGATCGCGCCGACACGCTACAAGATCGTCGCCTGGGCGATCAGCGCCGCGATCGCCGGGGCCGCGGGCGCGGTCTTCGCGCCGGCGAACGGGTTCGTCGACCCGAGCATCGCGTTCGCCGAGGACGCCAACGTCTTCCCGATCGTGATGACGATCCTCGGCGGGATCGGAACGGTCGCCGGGCCGTTCATCGGCGCGATCATCCTGTCGGGCGTGAACGAGCTACTCGCGCGCTGGTTCATCAAGGTCCACACGCTGTTTTTCGGAGCGGTGATCGTCGCGGTCGTGCTGCTGCTCCCGCGCGGCCTGGTCTGGCTGTTCGGCCTGCGCGGCGGCGCGCGCACGTGGCTCAAGAGCCTCGCGGCGTACAAGGCGTGAGCGCGCTGCGGATCGCGGACGTCGGGATGCGCTTCGGCGGCCTGTGGGCGCTGCGCGAGGTCAGCTTCGAGGTCGAGCGCGGCAGCGTCGTCGGCCTGATCGGCCCGAACGGCTCGGGAAAGACGACGCTGATGAACGTGATCAGTGGCGTCTACAAGCCGACGACCGGCGAGGTGCGCTACGCCGGCCGCCGGATCGCCGACGTCCCGACGCACGAAGTCTGCCACTTCGGCATCGCGCGCACGTTCCAAGTCGTCAAGCCGTTCGAGAGCCTGACGGTCCGCGAGAACGTCGCAGTCGGCGCAATGTACGGCCGCGACGGCGGAACGCGCTCGACTCGCGCGTCGTTCGAACGCGCGCAAGAACTGCTCGAAATCGTCGGCCTCGCGCAGGTCGCGCAGCGTCCGGCGAGCGACCTGACCGCCCCCAACCGCAAGCGCCTCGAAGTCGCGAAGGCACTCGCGCTCGACCCCGAGGTACTGCTGCTCGACGAGGTGATGGCTGGCCTCAACGCAACCGAAGTCGACGAGGCGCTCGAGCTGCTGCGCGACGTCAACCGCCGCGGCGTCACGCTGATCGTCGTGGAACACCTGATGAAGGCGATCGTCTCGATCTCGACGACGATCGTCGTCCTCGCGGAAGGCCGCAAGATCGCACAAGGCGCGCCAACCGAGGTTCTCGCCTCACCACACGTGATTGAGGCGTACCTCGGCTCGCGCTGGGCCAAGCGCCAGGAGCAACTGCGGGTGATCGAGGCGGAACGTGCCGAGGCCGAGCACATGCAGCCGCACGAGCCGAACGCGTGAGCGCGCCAGCGGTCGCCACAGGGCGCACGCTCGTCGTCGAAGCGCTCAGCGCCGGATACGGCGACACGCAGGTGCTTTGGGACGTCACGCTGCGAATCGACCCCGGCGAGATCGTCGCGTTGATCGGTTCGAACTGCGCCGGAAAGTCGACGCTGCTCGGCGCGATCAGCGGCGTCGTGAAGACGTGGAGCGGCAGCGTCTGCTACGGCGACCAGACGCTGACCGGCCTGGAACCCGACCGCATCGTGCGCGCCGGCGTGCTCCAAGTCCCACAGGGCCGCCGCCTCTTCGGCTCGCTGACGGTAGAAGAGAACCTGCGCATGGGCGCCTACCTGCGCACCGACCGCGACGTCGAGCCTGACCTCGAACGCATCCTTGGCCTGCTCCCGCGCCTGCGCGAACGCTACGACTACCTCGCCGGCCGCCTCTCCGGCGGCGAACAGCAACAAGTCGCAATCGCCCGCGCCCTCATGGGCCGCCCCCAACTCCTCCTCATCGACGAAATGTCCCTCGGCCTCGCCCCGGTCCTCGTCGACAGCCTCATCGCCCTCCTGGAACAAATCCACCAAACCGGCGTCTCCATCCTCATCGTCGAACAAGACGTCCAAACCGCGCTAGAAGTAAGCTCGCGCGCGTACGTCCTTGAAACAGGCCGCATCACGCTGAGCGGTCCGAGCGCAGAACTACTGGACGACCCACAGGTGAAGAAGGCATACTTGGGCGTGTGACGCCTCGTTGGATCACCTCGCCGCTCCTGATCGCGGCCTTGTTCGCTGCGCTCGTCTCGGCGTCGCCCGGTGTACGTGCGGAACCCGAAGTCGCGAACGCGTCGAAGCACATCATCCTCTTCCCCGCCTCAGCGCAGCCGGTCTGGAACTGGCTGAAGCGCGTCACCGCGCCGAACGACCCGTTCGTCCCGCACCGGAGCCGGTGGCTTTTCGAACGCACGTCGACACGCGTCACGCGTGCCCCCGATGACATCGCGGGCACGTCCGACTTGTGGGACGCGACGCCCGCGCTGACGACCACGCGTTTCGAGTTCACCGTCGGCAAGGACACGTGGCACGTCGTCGCCGATCCACGGCGCAAGATCGTTCTCTATGCCGAAGGCTGCTGCTCCTACTCACGTGTCGTCTTGGCAGCGTACGACGTCGCGCCACCGGCGGGTCTGGCCCACGCGGACCTCGGCGCGTACGTTCCGCGCAGCGGCGTGCGGCTCGGCGATTCGCCCAACCGGGTCTTCGCGCTCCTCGGCGCACCGGTGCGCCGCCTCACCTCGGCCAAGACGACGCGCTGGGCGGTCGCGTACTCGCGACCGTTCCGTGGCTTTCCGGAAAGGCCGTACGACCCGAAGGGCAGCTGCGTCGAAGAACGGACCCTGGTCTTCGAACATGATCGACTCGTCGGCTACGAGATCTACAGCGGTTGCTGATGCAGGGGCGGCGCTGGGGCCGAGCCGGCTAGGCAAGCGAGGAGCCCCCCGGCGCCGCCTGCGAAGATGACGGGTGTGGAAACTGTAACCGAACTCAGGCGCATGCCCTCGCCGGCGCCCGAACCGCAGTCGCTGGCGTTCGACGGAACGCGGCTCTGGATGGGGTCGCGCGCGACGCGGCGGCTCTACGCGATCGACCCTGCGACTTGGGCGACGCGCGACGAGGGCGCGGCCCCCGACACGCCCTGGGGGATGACCGTCGTCGGCGACGAGCTGCGCGTAATCCACAGCCACGGGCCCGACGACGACCGGGTCGTCAGCCGCTTCATCCCCGGCCACGGCTTCACGTCGGCCGGCGCGTTCGACGCGCCCGATCATACCGGTTCGCAGCTGAGCTGGGACGGCGACGTGCTCTACATCAGCCAGTGGTACAACCGGCGGA
>JAFAMK010000354.1 GCA_019233415.1 Vulcanimicrobiota bacterium | reverse complement strand
TGCCGTCGGTGGCGCGCACGGGGATGCGCTGAATCTCGTCGATCGAGTTGCGCTGCGTCAGCGGGTACTGCAGCAGCACGTTGACCAGGCCATTCCAGGTGCGAATCTTGGTCGCGACGGCACCGCCGACCGCAGTGCGCGCGGCGAGCGCCGCGGCGCCGGGCGAGACGCCGAGCACGGCGGCCCGCGCCGGGTCGATCTGCACGGTCAAGTGCGGCGCGGCGGCCTCCGCGCCGGTCTGCACGTTGACCGCGCCGGGGATCGAGCGGATGTACGCGGCGAGCTTCTCGGCGGCCGGCTGGATCACGTCGCCCGGGCCGGAGAGCGTGAACGAGATCGGCAGACCGCTTCCGCCGCCACCGCGGCCGGTGATCGTCACGTCGGCACCTTTGACGATCGGCGGCAGCAGCTTGCGCAACTTCTCGACGACGACGTTCTGCTCGCGCCGGCGATCCTTCTTCAGCGTGACGTTGAAGCTGCCGACGAAGCCGCCATCGGTCGAACCCCAGCCGTCGGGCTTCGTCCCGGCGTAGGTGCGAACCGTGTCGACGTTGTCGAGGTTCTTCATCACGGCGTTCTCGATCTTGACCAGCGCCGCTTCGGTCGTCACGAGCGGCGTTCCGACCGGGAATGTCAGGTCGCCGTGCACCTGCCCGCGCAGCGTGTCGGGAACGAACTCGGTCTGCACGTTGAGCGAGGTCACCGAGAACAGGAACATCAGCCCTGCGAGCGCGGCACAGCCGGCCACCGCACCGAGCGCCGCGCCGCCGTGCCAAGCGAACCGAATCCCAGCGAGCACGCGCACTCCGTCGAGGAACCGGCCCACGACGAACCACGCCAGCATGAGACCGGCAGCGGCGCCGTCGATACCCGCCGCGAACTGCAGCGCCTGCACGCCACCCGGCAGCATGACTGCGTTGACCACCATCAGCGCGCTGAACCAGAACGTCATCCAGCGGTGGCGGATCGCGAGCGGGAGCGCGCGGTCCTTGTACCAGCGCGTCAGGCGGTCGAACCCGGTCTGGAACCACATCAGGTACGACGGCGGGATCGCCGACCGGCGCTTGACCGACCACTTCGCGGCGAGCATCGGCGTCAGCGTGAACGAGACGAGCAGCGAGAAGAGCGTCGCGACCGTGACGACGATCCCGAACTCCTTCATGTACTGCCCGACGAACCCGCTCAGGAACGCCAGCGGGAGGAAGACGACGACGTCGACCAGCGTGATCGCGATCGCCGCGCTGCCGATCTCCGTGCGCCCGCTGATCGCCGCGTCGTTCGGCGCCTGGCCGAGGTCGCGGTGTCGGGTGATGTTCTCGAGCACGACGATCGAGTCGTCGACGAGAATCCCGATGATCAGCGAGAGCCCCATCAGCGAGACGTTGTCGAGCGTCAGCCCCATCGCGCGCATCACGATGAAGGTTGCGAGCAGGGAGCTGGGGATCGCGATCATGACGACGACCGCATTGCGCCAGGCGTGCAGGAACAGCATCAGCACGAGCGCGGTCAGGAAGATGCCCTCGAAGAGCGACTGCATGACGCCGCTCAGCGAGGCCTGCGTGTAGTCGGCCGGCGCGAAGAGCTCGTGGAACTCGATCTGCGGGTACTTCTTCATGACGTCAGCCATCTGCGCCCGCGCGACCTTGGTCTCGCCGACCTCGTCGGTCGCGATCGAGCGGTTGATGTCGAGAATCAGACCGGGCGCACCATTCATGTGCGAGATCAGGCGCTGCTCCTGGTGCGTGTCGGTGACGTTCGCGACGTCACCGATGCGCAGGCTCTTCTGCGCGCCGTTCGGGACCGTCAGTGGAACCGCCGCGATGTCCTCGGCCGTGTTCAGCTCGGCGTGAACCGAGACCGTCGTCTCGACGGTCGGCTTGTCGATCCGGCCGCCGGGGAGGTTGCTGTTGTTGTTCGCGATCGCGTTGAACAGGTCGCTCAGCGTCGCACCGTCACCCATCAGGCGCATCGGGTCGGCCTCGACGTCGAACTGGCGCACGGCGGCGCCTTGCAGGTTGACGGTCTCGACGCCCGGGATGTGGCGGATGTCAGAGATCACGCGGTCGTTGAGGATGTCGGCCAGCGCGGAGGCGGTCAGCGTCTTCGAGTCGACCGCGTAGGTCAGCACCGGCGCGTCGGCGCCGTTCTTGATGACCTGCGGTGGGTCGAGGTCGCTCGGCATGTAGATGCGCGCGGTGTCGACGCGGCGCGGCACGTCGATCGCGGCGAAGTCGAGGTCGGTCCCGAGCTGGAACTGCGCGACGACGACCGCGGAGCCTTCCTGCGCGGTCGCGTTGAGCGTGTCGATGTGCTCGATGCCGTCAATCTGGTCTTCGATCGGCTTGATGACGAGCCGTTCCATCTCGGCCGGGGAGGCGCCGGGGTAGCTGGCGGCCACCACCACGACCGGGAAGTTCACGTTCGGCTGGGCGTTCTTCCCGAGGCCGAAGTAGGCGATCGTCCCGAACGCGGCCAGGGCGATGAAGAACATCGCGACGATGATGGGTCGCTGGATCGAAAAACGCGTCAACCACATACGATGAAAATCCCGTCCTCTCGTCGGTCGCCCGGAACTACGATCGGGGACGCGACGATGTTTCGCCTCAACTCTTAAATTTACCGTTGACGCCGGTTGGCGCCCCGAAGAGAACGCTCCCTTCTGAGCCTGCTGAAAATTTGCCAGCAGGGAGGGACCTAGCAACTCCGGACTATAAACGACCAGTGGCTCACTCTCTTCTCAAAGGCGGCTCTTTTTGAAACGGCTCGTTCTCGCGGCGGCGCTTATGCCGGCCGCCCTTTCGGCGTGCGGCGGCGGCGGCGGCACCGGTGGCGGCACCGGTGGCGGCACCAGCAGGCCACCACCCGGCCCGCCCAGCGTCAGCGGCGACATGCTCGCGCTACAGGCATCGCGCGGCTGGAACTACCAGGCCACGCCTTCGAGCGGGCCAGTGACGGTCTCGCTCTACGTCGACCAGTCGACGATCAGCGGCAGCATCCAGTCGTCGCTCAACGGCGATCTGGTCTTGGTCGCGACCGGCGTCCCGGGCCTGCAGGCGACCGTGCTCACCAGCCAGGCCGCAGCCGAATCGAATCTGGTCGGCGGCCTGGCGATCGCGCAGGCGGCCACGGGCTACAGTGTCGGCGCGGAGATTTCGGTCGGCAGCAATGCTCTCGTCCCAGGCACCCCGCTTCTCGTCGGCAGCACGTTGACGCAGGGCGCGACCTCGACGCCGTATGCGGGTGTGACCGAAACGGTCCTTTCGGTCGGTACCGTCCCCGGCGCAAGCGCATGCCCGACGCCGGCGACCGGCGCTCAGGTGCGCTATACCTACCAGAGCACCAACTACACGATCTCCTACGTCCCGGGCTGCGGGATCACGCAGGTCGTGGGACCGTCGGGGGTCCCCTTCACGCTGACCTCGGTCGGCTCGTATCCGACGATCGGCAACCTCAGCATTGCGCGCAAGATTCAATCCGCATCGCTGGTCTCCACAGCACGCTCGCTCCTCGGCCTGGAGCGAAACGACTTTCCCGCCGCGAAGCTGTTTCGCTAGCCCGAAAGACGAAAAGCCAGGCGTTGCCTGGCTTTTTTCATTGGTGCGCGAGACTGGACTCGAACCAGCACGCCCTTGCGGGCGCTAGCCCCTCAAGCTAGTGCGTCTACCAATTCCGCCACTCGCGCACGGGGCTCTCCCCGGCCGGTCGCAACCGCCGAGGACAACCCCGAGAGTGTAGACTATCGGCGTGCCGCGCGCAAGAAGGTGGGCTTCTGAACGAAGCCCGCACGTGCCGCTACGCGGCTACGTGCTCTAGGACTTCTCCGAGCTTCTCCTGGAGGCGGTCGAAGCCGCGGTCGCCGGCTTGGCGGTGGACCAGCGTGTGGTCGCGGTCGAAGACGTAGTACGCCGGGACGAACTGGTTCTCGAAGCGCTGGACCAACGTGTGCTCGTTGTCGATCGCGGCCGGCCAGCGAATCGCCATCTCGCCCTGGGCGTCGGCCGTCACCTTGGCGACGTCCAGTTCCTCGGGGCCGCGGGGCTGGTGGATGCCGATGACCACGAGTCCGCGCGGGCCGTACTCGGCCTGCCACTTCGCGACCTCGGCGGCGACGTTGTGGCAGATGTAGCAGCTGATCGACCAAAAGTGGACGAGGA
>JAFAMK010000219.1 GCA_019233415.1 Vulcanimicrobiota bacterium | reverse complement strand
TGGGAATACACGGTGACGAGTCGCGCGGCGGCGCTCGCCGACGAGATCGAAGGCGCGATCGTCGCCGGGACGATCCCGGAGGGCGAGCGGCTCGGCACCAAGGACGACCTGCGGCGCCAATACGACGTGGCCTACGGCACGCTGAACGAGGCGCTGCGCATCCTGCAGCAGCGCGGGTTCGTCAAGTCGCGGACGGGCCCCGGTGGCGGTCTGTTCGCAAGCGTACCGACGGCGAGCCTGCGGCTGAGCCAACTGCTCTCCGGCTTCCCGGAGGGCGGGACGCTGGCCGACTGCGCGGCCGTGCGCCACGCGCTCGAAGAGCCCGTGACGGTCGACGCGACCCGCTCGCGCTCCCGCGCCGACGTGACCGACCTACGGGCGATCTTGGCGGCGATGGAGGAGAAGGTGCGCGATCCGGCCGCGTACTTGCACGAGAACTGGCGGCTGCACCGCCGCGTCGCCGAGATGTGCCGCAACCGTGTCCTCGGCAACCTGTACGTGACGCTGCTCGACGCGAACGAGCCGGGGCCGGGGATCGCGGTCGTCGACCGCGTGCGCTCGGCCGACAACGCGGAGAACCTCGCGGCGCACTACGAGCTGGTCGACGCGATCGCGTCGGGTGACGAGGCGCGCGCGCGCGGCGCGGTCGCGGCGCACGAGGCGTTCTTCGCGCCGGTCAGCGACAAGCCGATCGTGCCGCGCCCGGTGAAGAAGCGCCGCCGCGCGGCTACCGCTGCTGCAGCAGCGCGGCCCCCGCGCGCGCCAGCTCGGCGTCGCGCCCCGTCGTCCGGCCGGTAACGCCGATCCCCGCGACGGTCACGCCGTCGCGCGCAACGACGATCCCGCCGGGGAGCGCGGTCAGCATCTGGTCGCCGTAGGACGCGATCTGCAGGTTCCGCGCGACGATCTCGTCGTGGAACGCGTCCGTGTCGCGGTCCATCACCGCCGCGGTGTAGGCCTTGCGCAGCGACGCGCGCATCCAGCGCGGGCGCGCGTGTTCCATGCGGTAGGCGGCGACGAGGTCGCCGTGCGCGTCGGCGATCGCGACCGCGACGACGAAGCCGGCCTCGTGCGCGGCCGCAACGATCGCCTCGATCGCGGCGAACGCCGCGCGCTCGATCACGCTTCGAGCGGATCGAGCCCGTCGAGCGCGCCGTCGCGGCGCGCCGACTCGACGTGGTAGTGCCAGTGCTTTTCGACGATCGACGGCGTCCACGTCTCGCGGCGCACCGCCGCCAGCTCGCTACCGCGCAGCACCTGCGCCTCGCCGAGCAGCGAGGCGTTGAACTGCATCCGTGCGTTCTCTTCGGCGCACACGAAGCGCGCGACGGCCTCCTCGATCGTCGCGCCGACGACGACCGCGCCGTGGCCGCGCAGCACGAGGATCGGCGCGTCGCCGATCGCGGCGGCGATCGCCTCGCCGCGGTCGACCGTGTTGATGAGGTTCGCCGCGTCGAAGACCGGGACGTCCTCGGGCAGGAACGAGCCGATCCCGCAGACCGGCTGCAGCACGCGCCCCGCGATCGAGAGCGTCACGACGTACTCGGGGTGCGAGTGGATGACGGCGCCGACGTCGGGCCGGCGGCGCATGACCGCGCGGTGGATGTGGAACTCGCTCGGCGGCTCGTCGCCGTGACCGATGCGCTGGCCGTCGATCAGGTCGACCGGGACGACGTCGTGGTCGGTGAGGGTCGAGCGGCTCGCGCGGCGCGAGTTGATCCACATCGTCGTCGGCGCCGCGGCGTCGCGCGCGCTGACGTGGCCGTTCATGTCCATGACCCCTTTGTGGGTCAGGACGCGCACGGCGTGCGCGACCAGGCTCGGGTAGCGCAGCGGCGACTGCGCGTTCGACGTCAGGCGCATCAGAACTTCGCGACCAGCTCGTCTTTGAGCGCCTCGCGCCATTCCGCCAGGCGCGGGATCGTGAGGTCGACGGCCCGGATCGTGCTGTAGGTCGACGGATCGGTTGCGCGCGGCGCCTCGCCGTTCTCGACGGCGTGCATCGCCTCCATGAGAAGCTGGCGCATGACGATGATCGCGCGGTCGCTCGTGCCGAGATGCTCGCGCGAGCGGTCGACGATCGGTCCCATCCCTTCCTGGAGCGCCATGTCCTGCGTGTTGATCCCCTCGATGCCGGTGAAGGTCAGCGTGCGCTGGACCGCGCGATCGATCAGGTAGTCGTTGCGCCGGTTGCGCTTGAGCTGGAACGTGCCGGGGATCAGGTCGTCCGGGCCGCGGCCGTACTTCGTCTCGAACTCGACCGCGTAGTCGTGCGTGATCGGAATATCGGGCGTGTACGAGTACATCCAGTTGTAGACCCAGGTCGTCGTGTCGTCGATCGGGACCCAGATGTGGCCGTTGATCGTCGGGACTTGTTCCATCCCGCCCTTGCGGCCCGAGACGCGCCCGCGCATCTGTTGCGCCGGCATCACGTAGTGGTAGGCGCGCACGTACTGCTCTTCGCCGAGCGTGCGAATCCCCGCGTAGGTGTAGCCGTACGCGGTCCGCTCCACTTCCAGGCGCGGAGCGGTGTCGCGGCTGCGCAGGAACGTCTTGTCCTGGATATCGAGGTTGTGCGCGAACGAGGAGTGCGAGGTGTCGAGCCCCCCTTCGAGCGCCTGGAGCCAATTGCACTCCTCATACGTCTTCGAGACGTAGCGGTGCGTTTCGGGTGCGCGGACCAGCTCGTAGTCGGGCGGCGGCGGCATCGTTCCCGGCGGCCCCATGTACGTCCAGACGAAGCCGCCGCCTTCCCACGTCGGGTAGGCCGTGATGTTGACCTTGGACTTGAAGAGGCTCTCGGGCGGTTCCGACGGCATGTCGACGCAGTTGCCGGCGCGATCGAACTTCCAGCCGTGGTACACGCAGCGCAAGCCGCACTCTTCGTTGCGGGCGAAGAACATCGGCGCGCGGCGGTGCGGGCAGAACGCGTCGACGAGTCCGATCTTCCCCTCGGAGTCGCGGAAGGCGATCAGGTCTTCGCCGAGCAGGCGCACGCGCAGCGGCTCGCCGTCCCGTTCCGGAAGCTCGCTCGAAAGCGCGGCGGGGATCCAGTAGCGCCGCTGCAGTTCCCCCATCGGGGTCCCGGGACCGACGCGCGTGATCCGTTCGTTCTCCTGCGGTTTGAGCACGGGTGTTCTCCAGTCTTCAGATCGTGAACGCTTCGAGCGTCTCGGGAGCGAACAGGTCGCGTGGCGTCAACACCCGTTTCGAGAGCCCTTGTTCGTGCGAGTAGCGCGCGAACGTCGCGAGCGTCTTCTCGTTGCCGGCGAGGCCGTAGGGCCACCAGTCCTCGCCCATCAGCGCGCGCGTCGCCTCGGCCTCGGCGGCGGCCCACGGCAGCATCGCCTTCAGCGCCGCGGTTTGGCGGAAGTCGTCGTACGTGCGGCGCTGCGCCTCGGCGAACGCCTTGTAGAGCGCCATCGCGACCCAGTGGTCGCGCTCGTACACGTCGCGGCGGATCACGACGACGTGCATGATCGGGAAGATCCCCGTGCGCGCGTAGTACGCCTTCTCGTCGGCGACGTAGTCCGGGAACAGGCGGCGCACGCCCGGTGCGTCGTGCGTCGAGGGCTTGCGCGGCCCGTGGAAGGCGTCGATCTCGCCGCTCGCGAGCATCGCCGCGAGTGTTTGCGTCGCGCCGATCGGCGTGACGCGAATCGACGGCGGCAGCTCGAGCTTGAGCTTCTCGGGGCGGCCCGGCGTCTCTTCGCCGCCGGTCACGTACGTCACGGAGTCGACCGGAACGCCGTATTCGTCGGACAGAATTCCGCGAATCCAGACGTTCGCCGTCAGTTGGTATTCGGGCGTGCCGAAGCGCTTGCCGATCAAATCCTTCGGCTCGCGAATCCCGCTGCGCTCGTTGACGTAGACGATCGAATGCCGAAACGCGCGCGACGGGAAGACGGGGATCGCGACGAACGGGTCGTCGGGCAAGAACTTCGAGACGCAGTACGACGAGAGCGACATCTCGGCGACGTCGAACTCGCGGTGGCGCGCCTGGCGGAAGAAGGTCTCCTCGACCGGCAGGCTCTGGTAGATCAGCTCGATCCCGTCGGGCTGAACGCGGCCGTCGGCGAGCGCGCGCGTGCGATCGTAGTCCCAGCAGGCCAGGCTCAGACGCAGCTTCGCCATCGTCAGCTCCACGGCGTGACGGTGACGTGAATCGCCGCCTCCTCGAATTCGCCGCCGGCGAGCCGCAGCGCGTGGTCCACGCCGTCCAGGCCGAACGCGTGCGTGGACATCGCCTCGAGCGGGACGGTGCCGCGCGCCATCAGATCGAGCGCGGTCTCGACCGAGCGGAAGCTGTGGCCGCGCACGCCGCGCAGCGTGATCTGCTGGCGGATCACGGTGTCGATCGCAAAGCCGTCGAGCGCGCGCCGTTTGTACGCCGCGACGAGCAGCGTGCCGCGCTTGCGAATCAGCTCGAGCGCGCCGTTGACGACCTCTTGCGCGCCGCCCGACGACACGTCGATCACCAGGTCCGCCAGCGCGCCGTCCGTCACGTCACGTACGACGCCGCCGAGCGATTCGCGGTCGACCGCGACGGTGCGGTCGGCACCGAGCTTGCGCGCGACGTCGAGGCGCTGCTCGTCGCGCGCGAGCCCGCTGACGATGACGGTCTTCGCGCCGGCCGCCTTCGCGGCGATCACGCACGCCAGCCCTTGCTGCCCCGGGCCTTGGATGACGACGGTTTGGCCGGGGCCGGCGCCGCCGTCGTAGACTGCCCACTGGAACCCGTTGCCGAGCGGCAGCGCCAGCGCGGCGATCCGCGGCGCGACGCCCGCGGGGACGCGGTGCAGTACCGAGCGCGGGTGCAAATACTGGAACTGGCTGTAGCCGCCCCACAGCGCCGGCGGAACGTCGATCCCGGTCGTGCCGTAGCGCAGGGCGCCGGCGCGCTTGCTGTCGGTTTCCAGGCACGAGCGGTACTCGCCGGCGCGGCAGTCCGCGCAGTGCCCGCACGGCAGATACTCTTCGAGCGCGACGAGGTCGCCCTCGCGCACGCCCCAGCGCTCGCGCGCGAGCGGCCCGAGCCGCTCGATGATCCCGACGTTCTCGTGGCCGAGGATGCGCGGGCCGCGGCTGCCGTCGGCGTACGCCGGAACGTCGCTCCCGCAGACGCCGGCGGCAAGCACGCGCAGCAGCCCGCCGTCGTCCGGAATCTCCGGCAGCGCGAGCTCGCGCAGCTCCGTCGCTTTCGGCGCGGTCTGGACGGCGGCGACTGAATGTAGCGCGCGCGGTCTAGAGACGAGCATCGAGCACCTCCGGCGCCGGGAACGAGTGCGCGAGAACCTTGTAGCGCGCGGCCGCGTCGATCACGGCTTGCAGCGCGTGCAGGTCGAAGCGCTCGCCGTACGTCGCGCGGCGCATCCGCGCGATCACGGCGGGATCGGCGCTCGAGTGGCGCGCGAAGATCGCCGCCGACTCGGCGTGGTGCGCGTTCGCCCAGCGCCCGGCCTCGGCGACCGCGTCGGCGAAGCGCTTCGCGACCGACGGGTTCTTCGCGACCCAGTCGCGGTTCGCGAACCAGCCGTTGATCGTGAAGCGGGCGGCGAGCGCGTCGTACGGCTGGCCGAGGATGCGCGTCTCGCCCGCCGCGAGGGTCAGCGAGGGTTCGGGAACGACGCCGGCGTCGACCGTCCCGCGCCCGAGCGCCGCGCCGATCTGCGCGGGCGGCATCTCGATGAAGCGCACCTTCGACGCGTCGCCGCCGTGCGCGTCGATCCACGCGCTCGCGCCGATCTGCGTGAGGTCGTTGAGCGCGTTGACCGCGACGGTCTTCCCGTTCAAGTCGCGCGCGCTGCGGATCGGCGAGTTCTTTCCGACCAGCAGGCTCGTCGTCGGTGCGGCGGCGACGTACTCGCCGGCCGGTGCGACGAAGACGATCGGCAGCCCGTGCACGTGCGCGTTCGCCATCGAGACGACGTTCTGCTCGCCGACGTCGAGCGCGCCGCCCGCAACCGCGGCGGCTTCGGCCGCGCCGTTGCGCAGGTTCTCGACCGTCACGTCGAGCTTGCGCTTCGCGAACAGTCCCAGGTCCTGCGCGTAGTACACCTCGGCGGCAGTGTCGTTCCCGGTCGCTCCGACGCGGATCGTCGCCGTCTCGTCGGCGGCGCGCGCCGGTGCCAACGCCACGAGCGCGAGCGACGCGGCGAGCAGCGCGGTTCTCATCCGGGGATGCCGAACAGCTGGCGGAACGTCCGCACCGCGTCGTTGTACGTGGACGGGTCGGGCGCGCGCACGATGACGTACGGCGCGCGCGGGTTCCAAATGCGCGGGTTGCTCGTCACGTCGGTGCGCGACGAGATTTCGCCGCCGCCCTCCTGGGCGATCCACTGCTGGCCGTCCTTCGAGAGCAGCCATTCGATGAAGACGCGCGCGGCGTTCGGGTGCGGCGCGTCCTTCGCAAGGCCGACGGGGTTCAGCGTGACGAGCAGCGGGTTCGTGTTGAGGTACGCGATCGGCCGCTTCTGCTCGTGCTCCTGATCGACGAGGTAGCCGTACGCGGTCGGCGTCGCGTCGAACTCGCCCGACTCGAGCTGCGTCACGGTCGCGGTGTGGCCCGACGTCAGGACGGGGCCGTTCGCAGCGATCTTCGCGATCAGGTCGGCGCCGTTTTTGCCGCCCTGCAGGGTGCCGAGGTACCAGTTGAACGCGGCCGAGTCGATCCCGAACTTGCCCTTCCACTCCGGGCGCGCGAAGTCGGCGTTGTTGCTCGGCGCCTTGAGGTGGTCGGCGGCGAGTCGCGCGGGGTTCCACGCGATCACCGTCGTGTTCTGGTAGAGGTTGACCCAATAGCCGTTGGCGTCGACGGTGCCTTTGACGAACTTGTTCGCCTCCGTCGGGCTGTACTTGTCGAACGCGCCGGCGGCGATCAGCTGGCTGACCTGCAGTTCGTCGCCCGAGATCACGTCGGCGTTGAACTTGCCGCCGCGCTGCTCGGTGATGACGCGCGCGGGAAGCTGCGCGCTGCCGACGCGCAGCGTCTGCACCGTGATCCCCGGATGCGTCGCCTCAAACCGGTTCACGGTCAGGGCCATGTCCTTGGTGTTCATCGTGGCGTACCAGACGACGACGCCTTCCTTCTTCGCGCCCTCGGAAACCGCGGGCGGCGCCGCGGCGCCCGCGCCATGGCTCAATCGCAGTCCCGCGAACAGGACGAGAAGCGCGACCGCGACCGCGGCCAGGGCGAATCCGAAGCGACGTTGCATGGGGTACCCTCTGCTTCAGCTGAGACTGTGTTCGAGCGCCGGCGGCGGCATGCTCGGGACGACGTTGCCGTCGCGCACGCGCATGATGACCGCCTCAGCGCCATCGAGCTGCAGATGGACTACGTCGCCGTGTGTCAGCCCGGCTTTCTCCTTGTGCACCCGCACACGAATCTCGGCGCCGCCGACCTCGACCGTGTAGTCCCAGCAGTCGCCCTGGTAGATTCCGTAACGCACGGTCGCCTCCCAGTCGTCCGGCGTGTGGCGGCGGCGCGAGAGCGTGAAGTTCTCCGGCCGCACGAAGACGCGCACCGAGTCGCCCGGCGCGATCCCCGCCGCCGGCGGGACGCGCACGAGGCCGTGCGGCGTCGCGACGACCAGCGCGCCGTCCTCGACGCCGCTGACCGTGCCGTCGAACGCGTTCGCGACGCCGATGAAGTTCGCGGTGAACTCGGAGCGCGGGCGGCGGTAGATCTCCTGCGGCACGCCGGTCTCGACGATCGCGCCCTTGTCCATCAGCATGATGAGGTCGGAGATCGCCAGCGCTTCGCTCTGGTCGTGCGTGACGTAGACCGCGGTGATGCCGAGCTGCTGCTGCACGGCGCGAATCTCCGCGCGCATGCGCTCGCGCAGCTGCGCGTCGAGGTTGCTGAGCGGCTCGTCGAGCAGCAGCACCTTGGGTTCGCGAATCAGTGCGCGGGCGAGCGCGACGCGCTGCTGCTGGCCGCCCGAGAGCGCCGTCGCCGAGCGCTGCGCGACGTCGTCGAGGCCGACCAGCGCGAGCATCTCGGCGGCGCGCGCGTGCGCGCGGGCGCGCGGAACGCGGTCGGCGCCGACCGAGAGCGGGAACGCGACGTTCTCGATCACGGTCATGTGCGGCCAGATCGCGTACGACTGGAAGACCATCCCGATCGGGCGCCGGTTGGCCGGCACGAACGTCCCGCCCGCGCCGTCATAGACGGTCGCGCCGCCGATCGTGATCCGCCCGGCCGTCGGCCGTTCGAGCCCGGCGAGCATGCGCAGCGTCGTCGTCTTCCCGCAGCCGCTCGGGCCGAGCACGGTGAACAGCTTCCCCGCGGGGATCTCGAAGTCGAGACCGGTCACCGCGGTGCGGCGGACGTCCCGGCCCTCGAAGCGCTTCACCAGACCGCTGACGGAGATCATTGGTCCGGAGGAAATTGCTGCCGGACCCGTATGATTCCTGCTCATTCGCTATATCCGTTATAACGAATTGCCATACCCGAAACATCGACTGCCGGCGCCTAGCGCCTGTCTGCATCTGCCCTCGGAGCGACCGTTTCGCTTCAATGATTATAGCGGAAGAGCCGATACGGAATGGAGTGGGGCGGTGGTCGCCGTCCCGTCCAGCCGGAGAAGCAGGTTCTTTCGGTTGGGCCGTTTTGCGTACGTACGGGAGTGGGAGAGGAAACCGGCACGATGAGATTACGCATCGGGATGCAGCTTGCGGCGGGCTTCGCCGTTCCGGTCGCCGCGCTGGCGATCGTGTCGGCGGCAATCTGCGCCGGCGTGGCGAGCTTCCAGAGCGCCAAGACGGACATCATGGCGAAGGAGGCGCTGCTCGCGAAGGTCCACGACGTCGAGCTGCAGACGACTCGCGCGCGTTATGCGGCGCGCGGCTACGTGCTCACGCTCAAGCCGAAAGAAGAAACGCGCATCCCGCAGCACTTCGCCGATGCGGAAGCCGACCTGCAGGCGGTGATGGACCGTGCCTCGCTCGTGCCCGGTCTCGACGAACGCGCGCGGGGCGTGGCGGTCGCGGTCGCCGCGATCAAGGACCATACCGGAACGCTGCTGCGGCTCGCCAAGAACGACACCGATCACCTGCTCGCGGCGTACCGCGGCGACAAGGACAACGCGACCCACGAGACGCTCACCGCGGTCAAGGAGACCTCGGGCGACAACAACCGCCTGCTGGTCGCGATGGCGCCGCTGCTCGACCTCGCCGCCGCGGCCGAGGCGGCCTCGTCGGCGTCGTTCGACCGGCTGACGCGGATGCTGGTCGCCGGAAGCATCATCGCGAGCGTCCTGACCGTCGCCGGCGCGGTCGCGATCGTCGTCGCGCTCGCGCGGCGGATGACGCGCCGGCTCGACCGCGTCTCCGGCGCGCTCGACGCGATCGTCTCGAGCGACTTCGCGGCGCTCTCCGCCGTGCTGGCCGGGCTCGCCGAGGGCGATCTGCGGCGCAGCTTCGACTCGCGGCGCGAGCCGATCGGCGACCACGGCGGCGACGAGATCGGCGACCTCGTGCGCAGCTACGACGCGCTCGCCGGCGGGCTGCGCACGGTCGGCGGCGAGCTGACCGAAGGGCTTGCGAAGCTGCGCGAGCTGATCGGCAGCGTCATCACGATCTCGGGCAGCCTTGCCGCGGCGTCCGACGAGACCTCGTCGGCGGCGAACGAGACCTCGGTCGCCGTCGACCAGATCGCGAAGGCGGTCGACAGCGTCGCCGAAGGCGCGCGCGACCAGGCACTCAAGATCGCCCAAGCCAGCGGCGCGATCGAGGAGCTGGCGCGCTCGGCCGAGATGATCGCGACCGGCGCGTCGCACCAGGCCGCGGCGATCCTGGCCGCGACCGGCGCGATCCAGCAGCTCGACGACGGGATCGAGTCGCTGTCGAGCGACAGCGCCGGGCTTGCCGCCTCGGCACAGTCCGCCTCGGGCGAGGCCGCCGGCGGGAACGCGGCGGTCGGCGAGACGCGCGCCGCGATGGGCAAATTGCGCGAGGTCTCGCGCCGCGCCGCCGACGCGATGATCGCGCTCGAAAGCCGCTCGACGCAGGTCGAGGAGATCGTCAGCACGATCGAAGAGATCGCCGACCAGACGAACCTGCTCGCGCTGAACGCGGCGATCGAGGCCGCGCGCGCCGGCGAGCACGGCCGCGGCTTCGCGGTCGTCGCCGACGAGGTGCGCAAGCTCGCCGAGCGTTCCGCCGGCGCGACGCGCGAGATCTCGGCGATTCTGTCGTCGATCCGACGCGAGACGATCACCGCGGCCGAGGCGATTCGCAGCTCGGGCGACTCGATGGAGAACGGCCTCGCGCTCGCGGAGCGTGCGGAGTCGGCGCTCGAAGGCGTCGGTCACGCGATCGACACGACGACCGGCGTCGCGCGCGGGCTCGCCGAGCGCGCGCAGATCATGCGCGACGCCTCGCTGCGCGTCACCGAGAGCGTCGCGAGCGCCTCGGCCGGGGTCGAGGAGAACGCGGCGGCGGCGACGCAGATGCGCGCCACGACCGGCGACATCACCAACGCCATCCTGCCGGTCGCGGCGGCCGCCGAGGAGCAGTCCGCCGCCGCGAAGCAGGCCGCGATGGCGACCGGCGAGCTGGCGGCCGGCGTGCAGTCGATCGACCAGACGCTGCGCGGCCTGCGCGACCAGGCCGAACAGCTCGACCGCCTCGTCGCCCGGTTCGTGGTCGACGGAGCCGCGCCCACGGCGGCCGAAGCCCTCCCGCGGCGCGCAGGGGATCGGGGCGGCGCGCTGGTATTGACGGGATAATTCACTATAGCGATTTCCGGAGCTGGCGATGGGCAACGCGTCTCACTACGACCCGACGAAGAAGCGCATGTTCGTGCGCGGGATCAGCGGCGAGTACAACCTCAAGCACGAGCTGGAGCGGTTGCGCAACCTGCCGCGCGTCGTGAAGAGCACCTCGCTGCAGTTCACCGCCGGGCCGCAGGCGTTCTCGAAGCACTACATGGAGCCGGAAGACGGCCTCGGCCAGACGCTCCACATCCATCTCGAAGAGTACGCGCCCGGCGGCCGCTCGCAGATGCACGGCCACGTCAACGAGGCGGTGTTCTACATCCTCGACGGGCGCGGCTACGAATTGCACGACGGCGTTCGCTACGACTGGAAAGCCGGCGACGTCGCGATCGTCCACAACAACTGCGTCCACCAGCACACGAATGCCGACGAGCACGCGCCGGCCCGCGCGCTCGTGATCAAGACGAAGCCGATGTACATGTTCATGAACATGCTGTTCCAGAAGCGCGTCACGGAGCGGCCGACCGAACCGACGCCGACGCAGGGCGACTTCGTTCCGCGCGAGGACGTCGACTGGAGCCAGCCGTGGCACGACCACGACCATGACCACGGTCATGCGCACGACCACGATCACGCCCACGCCCACGCGCACGGAGAGTAGGCGGATGCCGTTCCAGGAATGGGAAGCGTGGGCCGCCGGCAAGGCGCAGGCCGCGTTCTACGCCGAGACGCTCGCCGAGGCCGCGGAGCGCCCGCAGCGCGACGCGCAGCGCAAGAAGATCATCACCCCGGAAGAGATGCCGTGGGAAATGTCGCC
>JAFAMK010000201.1 GCA_019233415.1 Vulcanimicrobiota bacterium | reverse complement strand
CAACTTGCCCGCGAGCGCGAGCCGGATGCCGAACGGTGCGACTTTGATGAGGCCGCGGATGTTGAAGCGGCCGACGGTGCCTTGGATGACCTCGGTCTCGTGCAGCATCCCGGTCGCCTTGACCGTCTTCGCGACGACCAGTGCGTGGCGCGGGCCGGGCGCGTCGGTCAGGCCCTCTTCGATCGTCGCGCGCTTGACGGCGATGATGTCGTCGTGCGGGTCGACGTGTTTGGGGCAGTACGAACACGCGTAGCAGTGCGCGCACAGCCAGAGGTAGTCGTCGCTGATCTGCGCGGCGCGCTCCTTGCGCTTCGAGTCGCGCACGTCTTCGATGAAGCGGTACGCGTACGCGATCGCGGCCGGCCCGGCGAACGACGGATCGACCGAGACGACCGGGCAGAGCGCGTAGCACGTCGCGCACATGACGCAGTTCGCGACGGCGACGAGCTTGTGCATGTCTTCCGGCGAGACGCGGCGTTCGGTCTTGTGGTCCGCGTCCTTGTCCTTGGGCTGCAGGTACGGCTTCAGGCGCGTGTACTTGTCCCAGAACGGGTCCATGTGGACCACGAGGTCCTTCATGGGCTGGAAGTTCGGCATCGGGTCGATCGCGACGGAGCGATCGGACTTGAGCACGTTCTTGACCGGCGTCTTGCACGCCAGGCCCGTCGTGCCGTTGATGTTCATCGAGCACGAACCGCAGATCGCCGAGCGGCACGAGCGCCGGAACGTGATCGAGCCGTCGATCTCGGCCTTCGCATGTTCGAGCGCGTCGAGGACCGTCGCCGTGTCCGGCAGGTCGGTGATCTCGACGCGGTCGCGGTGCGGAACCTCGTCGGTCGCCTGATCGAAGCGGAAGATGTCGAGCGTATACGCCATGATTAGTACGTCCGGACCGTGGGCTGCCACTTGGTGATGACGACCTTGCGCGAGTAGTCGGGCTGCGGATCGGCCGTCGCGCCTTGATAGCGCATCAGCGTGTGCACCATCCACTTCTCGTCGTCGCGGTCGGGGAAGTCGGTGCGCGCCTGTGCGCCGCGCGACTCCTGGCGGTTGATCGCGCCGAGCATGATCGGCTGCGCGATGTCGGCGAGGAACTCGGTTTCGAGCGCGCCGACGAGATCGGTGTTGAACGTCTTCGACTTGTCCTGGACCGTCATCGACGTCGCCATCTCGCGCGCCTGGCGCAGCGCTTCCATCCCGGTGCGCAGGTCGGCGTCGTTGCGGAAGATGAACGCGTGGTCGCTCATCGCGTCGTTGACGGCCTTGCGCACGTGGCTGTGACGCTCGCCGCCGGTGCGCGCGAGGATGCCGGCGATGCGGTCCTGTTCGCTCTGCAGCGTGCGGGTCGAGGGCTTCGCCGCGCCCGACGTTTTCACGTAGTCGGTCGCGTGCTGCGCGGAACGCGCGCCGAACACGATCGTTTCGAGCAGCGAGTTGCCGCCCAGACGGTTCGCGCCGTGGACCGAGACGCAGGCGCATTCGCCGGCCGCATAGACGCCGGGGATGCGCGTCGCGCCCCACTTGTCGGTCTCGATCCCGCCCATCGCGTAGTGCATGCCGGGGAGGATCGGGATCGGCGTGTCGATCGCGTCCTTGCCGGTCGCGTCGAGCGCCAGTTCGCGAATCTGCGGCAGGCGTTCGAGGATCTTCTCGCGGCCGAGGTGGCGCAGGTCGAGCAGCACGCAGCCGTCCATCCCGCGGCCTTCGAGGATTTCGGTCCACTCGGCGCGGCTGACGACGTCGCGCGAGGCCAGCTCGCCCTTGTTCGGGGCGTACTTGAACATGAACCGCTCGCCCTCGGAGTTCAGCAGGTACGCGCCTTCACCGCGCGCCGCTTCCGAGAGGAGAACCCCGTTCTCTTTGAGCGAGGTCGGGTGGAACTGGACGAACTCCATGTCCATCAGCGGAATTCCGGCGCGGTATGCGATCGCCATGCCGTCGCCGGTCGACGCGTAGCCGTTCGTCGTCTTGCGGTAGACGCGGCCGAGCCCGCCGGTCGCGAAGATCGTCGCCTTCGCGGTGACCAGCTCCAGCTCGCCGTTGCGCATGTTGTACGCGACGATCCCCGAGCCGACGCCGTCCTCGACGCACAGCGCCGTCGCGAAGTATTCCTCGTAGACCTTGACGCCGAAGCGCTCGAGCTGTTCCCACAGTGTGTGCAGGATGACCAGGCCCGTGACGTCGGCCGAGTAGCAGGTGCGGGGCGAGCCGGCGCCGCCGAACGGGCGCTGGGCGATCCGCCCGTCGGGCATGCGGGAGAAGATGCAGCCGCGGTGCTCGAGCCAGATGATCTGGCGCGGCGCGTCCTCGGCCATCGCCTCGATCGAGTCCTGGTCGCCCAGGTAGTCCGAGCCCTTGGCGCAGTCGAACGCGTGGTTCTCCGGCGAGTCCTCCTCGCGATTCCCCAGCGCGGCATTGATGCCGCCTTGCGCCGCCCCGGAATGGCTCCGGACCGGGTGCATCTTGGAGACGATCGCGACGTCGGCGCCGCGTTCCGCCGCTTCGACGGCAGCCCGCATCCCCGCGAGACCTCCGCCCACCACGACGATGTCGTGCTTGATCACCTGTCTTGTTCCAGCCCCTCTATTTGTGAGGACGTGTTCCTAAGAAGTCTATCCGGAAACGGTTTCCGCGACGCACCACCTTCGTCGCACGGAGTTCGCGAGCTTCCTCTAGACGGGCTCCGGGGCGAAGCGGAAGCGGTTCTTGCCGGCGAGCTTGGCCTCGTAGAGGGCCCGGTCGGCGGCCGCGAAGAGGGAGGTCGCGTCGGCGCCGTGCCGCGGGAAGAGGGCGACCCCAGCCGAGCACTGGAGGTCGGCCCGTTCGAGCGCCGCGTAGAGCCGGCGCAGGACCGCCTCGGCGGCGATCCGGTCGGTCTGGGCCATGACCAGGACGAACTCGTCGCCGACATAGCGGGCGGCGATGTCGCCGCGGCGGGCGCCCGACCGGATGACGTCGGCGAAGGCCTTGAGGGCCTCGTCGCCGGCGTGGTGGCCCTGGGAGTCGTTGATCTTCTTCAGGTCGTCGAGGTCCAGGACGAGGAAGGCGAGCGGAGCGCCGTAGCGCTCGGCGTTGTGCAGCTCGCGTTCGATCAGCTCGTTCAGGGCCCGGCGGTTCGCCAGGCCGGTCAGCGGGTCGGTCGAGGCGAGCCGCTGGGTCTCCTCGAGCAGGCGCTTCGTCTCACTATAGAGGCGGGCGTTTTCCATCGCAATCGCGGCCTGGGCCGCGAAGTCGAGGAGCATGCGGAGCACGGTCTCGCCGATGTCCGGGTCGGGCGGATTGTCGACGTAGAGGATACCGCGGACGGTGTTGCGGCTGATCAGGGGCAGCATGCAGTACGTCCCCTGGACGTCGGACAGCGGGCTGTCGCCGTCGTCGGCCATCCCGAACGCGAAGTCCGACGTCCCGACGACCATCGACCGAAAGGCGGCGGTGTGGCGCATCGCCTCCGTGTCGCGGGACGAGATGACCGTTCCGTCCGGTTCGGTCTCCAGGCGCCGGCTCGGGATTCCGTCGCGGACTTCGAACAGGACGACCCGGCCGAAGTGAAGCGCTTCATGGACGCCGCGCAGAACCGTCGCCAGGATGTCGTCGATCTCCAGCGTGGAGTTCATCGTGGAGAAGACCTGCTGCAGGACGAACAGCTCGGCGTTCTGCTGCGCGAACTCGTCCCGCTCCGCCTCGAGCATGGCGACGCGACGCCGAAGCTCCCCGACCTCCTCACGGAGGGCGGTCAGCTCGTCGGTGCGGGGGTCGTCGGACGGGAGCAAGGGGAGAGGAACTTCCGTGTCCTCGTGGGGGTTGGTGCCGTACGCAGGGTGACGGTACGATTCTCAGGTATCTGGAGAGTTTCCCGCGCCCCGTCCGCGTCCGTAGGTTGAGTTTTCGTTGAGTTCCTTCGTTCATTTGCACGTCCACAGCGAGTACTCGCTGCTCGACGGCGCGTGCCGCGTCGACGCGCTCTGCAAGAAGACGGCGAATGAGGGGGCGCCCGGGGTCGCGCTGACCGACCACGGCGTCATGTTCGGCGCGGTCGAGTTCTACGACACCGCGAAAAAGACGTACGGGCTGACGCCGATCATCGGCTGCGAGGCCTACATCGCTCCCCGCGGCCGGTTCGACCGGACCGTGCGCGACGAAGCACACATCACGCTGCTGGCCGCCAGCGACGTCGGCTACAAGAACCTCACGGCCCTGATCTCCAAGGGCTTTCTGCAGGGCTACTACTACAAGCCGCGGATCGACATGGATCTGCTGGCGGAGCACAACGAGGGGCTCATCGTCCTCTCCGGCTGCATGTCGTCGCTCGTCGCCTCGCCGCTGCTCAAGAACGACTACGAGACCGCGAAGAAGAACGCGAAGACGTTCCACGACATCTTCGGCGACCGGTTCTACGTCGAGATCATGCGGCACGGGATGCCGGAAGAGGACGTCATCAACGACGGCCTCATCAAGCTCGCGCGCGAGCTGAACTACCCGCTCGTCGCGACGAACGACTCGCACTATCTCGCGCAGGCCGACGCGCAGTCGCACGACGTGCTGCTGTGCATCGGCACCGGCAAGACCGTGCAAGACACGAATCGGATGAAGTTCTTCTCCGACCAGTTCTACGTGAAGTCGCCGGACGAGATGCGCGAGCTTTTCGCCGACATCCCGGAAGCCTGCGACAACACACTGGAGATCGTCAAGCGGATCGACATCACGATCCCTGAGAAGATTTTCTATCTCCCCGACTACCCGGTGCCCAAGGTTGAAACATATCAGCCGACGGCGGAAGAGTATCTTCGCGGTATCTGCGAGGAAGGGCTGGTCGAGCGCTACGGCGCCGAGCGCGCGAAGAACGACCCGGTTCTGCGGGAGCGCCTCGACTACGAGCTCGACGTCATTTTGAAGATGGGGTTCGCCTCGTACTTCCTGATCGTCTGGGACTTCATCAAGTACGCCCGCGACCGCGACATTCCGGTCGGCCCGGGCCGCGGCTCGGCGGTCGGGTCGCTGGTCTCGTATTGCCTGAAGATCACCGACCTCGACCCGATCAAGTTCAAGCTGATCTTCGAACGCTTTCTCAATCCTGAGCGCATCTCGATGCCGGATATCGATACGGACTTCTGCGTCGAGCGTCTTTACGAAGTCATTCGGTACGCCACCGAGAAGTACGGCGAGGAGCGCGTCGCGCAGATCGTCACGTTCGGCACGATGGCCGCACGCGCCGCGGTGCGCGACGCGGGGCGTGCGCTCGGCGTGCCGCTGCCCGACGTCGACCGCGTGGCCAAGCTCATCCCGTCCGGGCCGGGCGGGTTGACGATCGCTCAGGCGCTCGAGCAGATTCCCGAACTCCGTTTGCTCAACGACATGAACC
>JAFAMK010000138.1 GCA_019233415.1 Vulcanimicrobiota bacterium | reverse complement strand
CAAGCGCGCGCTGACGACGGCGATCGAATCGTTGCTTGCCGAACCCGACGACGCCGATGCGGCGTGGTGCGCGGCGTTGCGCGACGCGGTCGCGCGCTACGACGCGTTCGCGATGCCCTTCGCGGCGTGGGACCGCATCCGCTTCGGCGGACCGGTCACGCGCGACCGCCTGGTCTACGACGTGCGGCGGCGCTTTCCGGGAGCCTTCACCGTATGAACGCGCAGCGGATCACGCTGGTCGTCGCGTGCCTGGGCATCCTGCTCGCGCAGCTCGACACCTCCGTCATCAACCTCGTCACGCACCGCTTGCACGACGCGTTCCACACCGACGACGCGACGCTGCGCTGGTTCGTCGACGCGTACAACGTCGCGTACGCCGCGGCGATCCTGTCTGCTGGCGGCCTTGGCGACCGGCTTGGTCGGCGGCGCATCTTCGTCATCGGGCTCGCCGTCTTCACCGTCGGTTCGGCGGCGTGCGCGCTTGCGCCGAACGCGGCGACGCTCGTCGTGGCGCGCGCGTTCACCGGACTCGGTGCCGCGCTCGAAGTGCCGGCGACGCTGGCGCTGCTCAGCGTCGCGTTTCCCGAAGGCGCCGCGCGCGCGAAGGCGCTCGGCGTGTGGGCCGCGATGAACGGGCTCGCGTTCGCGATCGGTCCACCGCTCGGCGGCGGGCTCGCCGACGCGTTCGGCTGGCGCAGCGTCTTCGCGGTCGCGATTCCGGTCGCGCTCGTCGCGCTCGTGCTCGCCCGGCGCGCGGCCGCACCGGAGCCGGTGCCCTCGCGCGCGTTCGACGTCGCAGGCCAGCTCTGGGCCGCGGCGGCGCTCGGCACGCTGACGTTCGCCGCGATGGCGGCCGGCTCGCGCGAGTTCGCCACCGCCGGCGCGTGGTTCGCCGGCGCGCTCGTGTGCGGCGTTGCGTTCATCGTCCAGGAACGGCGCGCGGCGGAGCCGCTGCTCGACCTCACGCTCTTTCGCGACCGCCCGTTCGACGCGGCGACGTTCTGCACGGCGTGCATGACGTTCGGGATGTACGGGCTGCTCTACCTGACGCCGCTCGTGCTGCAGGCGTTCCGGCACTTCGGCACGACGCTCGCGGGCGTGATGCTCCTGCCGCTGTCGGCGATCTTCGTCGTCGTCTCGGCGCGCTCGGGCGCGATCGTCGAGCGGCTCGGGACGCGCGCGACCATCGCCGTCGGCATGGCGTGCATGGGCGTCGGCTCGATCACGCTCGGGATCGACGTCGGCGCACGTTTGTGGACGACCGCGCTCGGGCTCGGGATCGCCGGCGTCGGCCTCGGGTTCACGACGGGACCGCTGCTCGGCTACGCCGTCGCGCGCGCGCCGCACGAGCGTGCGGGGATCGCGTCGGGCGTCGGCAACGCCGCGCGCATGCTCGGCGCGACGCTCGGCGTCGCGGTCCTCGGCGGCGCGTTCGGCCACGCGAGCGCGCTCGACGTCACGCCGATCCGCATCGCCTACGCCGCCGGCGGCGCGATCGAACTGCTCGGCGCGCTCGTCGCGTGTTTCGGGATCGCCGAAGCGCGCGCGGCGGTCAGTCCGCGTCCAGCGGCGCTTCGCCGGGGAGCGGCCTGAAGAGCGCGCCGGCTTCGTCGGGAACGGGTTCGCCGCCCGCCGGTTTGAGGTGGCGCACGAACCACTGCGCGATCGCGCGCAGCCGCAGGATGCGGCTGCGCGGCTTCCCGCCGCGCGACAGCTCGTGGCCCGTTTCCGCGAAGCGGACGAATTCCGTCTGCGTCTTCCCCATCCGGCGCAGGATCGTGAAGAGCTGTTCGCCCTGGTCGATCGGGCAGCGGAAGTCGCGCTCGCTGTGCTCGACGAGCAGCGGCGCGTCGATCGCGTGCGCGGCGCGCATCGGCGAGCCCTCGAACAGCTTGCGGCCTGCGTCGTCCGCATACTTCGTGACCAGCTGGCGCTCGAGGAACCAGCCCAGGTCCGACGCGCCGGCCTCGCTGACGAAGTCGTTCACCGCGCGCATCGAGACGCCGGCGGCGAAGCGGTCGCTGTGGCCGAGCAGCCACGACGTCATGAAGCCGCCGTACGAACCGCCGGCCAGGCCGATGCGCGCGGTATCGAAGCGGCCTTGTTCGAGCGCGCCGTCGAGGATGCGCAGCACGTCGGCCGCGTCGATCCCGCCCCAATCGCCGAGGATCGCGTTCGCGTACGCGTGCCCGTACGACTGCGAACCGCGCGGGTTGCCGTAGGCGACCGCGATTCCCTGCGCCGCGAGAATTTGAAACTCGAGGAAGAACGTATGCCCGTACGCGCCGTGCGGCCCGCCGTGCACTTCCAGAACCAGCGGCGGTTTGCTTTCGCGCGGGTTCGCCGGCGCGACGAGCCACGCATCGAGCACCGTGCCGTCGTCGGCGCGCGGGCGGTAGCGCTTCGGCGTGACGACGGTCTTCTCGGCCAGCCACGGATTGCAGTCCGTCAGCGTCCGCTCGCCGCCGTACGGTTCGATCAGCGCGATTTCGTTCGGAACGACGAGCGTGCTGAACGCGAGCGCGAGCGTGCCGTCGTCGGCCAGCGCGAAGCCGAAGACGTGCCGCTCGCCGCCCGCGACGACGCGCGTCCCGCTCCCGTCGCGCGCGAACGCCCGCACCGACGTGCTCCCGTCGTCGCAGACTTGTACGAAAATTTCGCGATCGTCGGCGCTCCACGCCGGCGACGCCGACGCGCCGGAGCGAAGGTCGCCGGCGAGCGCGTCGCCGACGGTGCGGCCGAGGCCGGCCGAGAGCGAGCGCGTCGGGCCGCCGTCGGCGGCGATCACGAGCAGCTCCGAGTCGAAGCGGCCGCCCGCGTCGTCGCCGTGGTGGTGGCCGACGAACGCGATCTCGCGCCCGTCGTGCGAATAGACCGGGGTTCCGACCGGGCCCGTGCCGTGGGTCAGCGCGGTGCGCGCGCCACTCGCGAGGTCGAGCACCCACAGATCGGAGAGCGCCGTCGCATCTTCGGGCAGACCGATCCGTGCGGCGAAGGCGAGCGTCTTCCCGTCCGGCGACCACGTCGGCGGGCCGGCGTCGAAGTCGCCGGAGGTCACCTGCCGCACCGTGCCGGCGGCGACGTCGGCGACGAAGAGATGCTTGCGGCGGCCGTCGAGCAGCCCGTCGGCGTCGCTCTTGAACGGCAGCATCCGGATGTGCCGCGCGCCGGTCTTCTCGTCGTGAAAGATCGCGGCGGTCGCCGCGTCGTGCTCGGCGGTCGCGACGAAGGCGATCTGCTTGGAATCGGGCGACCACGCAAGCGCGGTGATCTTCGGGTACGGCTCGCCGACCGCGTGCGCTTCGCCGCCGTCGAGCCGCAGCACGTAGAGCGACGTCTTCCCGTCGCGGTCTGCGACGAACGCGAGCGACGCGCCGTCGGGTGCGACGCGCGGGAGGCGGTCGTTCGTTCCGCGCGTGAACGCGCGCTCCGCGCCGTCGCGGTCGATCCGGCGGATCGCGCCACGAATCTCGTCGGCCTCGCGGTCGAACCAGGCGCGGCGGTAGTAGACCGCGCTGCCGTCGGGGCTGATCTGCGGGTCGGCGACGAGCACGACCTGCAGGAGGTCGCTCGGAACGAGAGGAGTGGCCATCGGGGGCGGGGATTATCGCCGGGTGATCCGGCTTCCCGTGCTCGCGGCCGCGCTAGCGGTCGCTTCGCTTGCGACCACCGCCCTCGCCGGCGCCGACGAGGGGGACATCCTCGTCCAGGCCGGCCATGAAGGACGTCCTGCCAGCTGCGCGGTCCTCCACGTGCGGGCATGCAACCTCGGCGCCAGCAGCGCCGACGGCACCATGGAGCGCACGTGGACCGTCGTCGTCGCCGACGAGGCGACGCGCGTCCTGCGCGCACACGGCTACACCGTCGTCCGCCGCCCCGCCGACTACGACGCGCACGACACGGTCAAAGCCGCGGTGTTCATTCACTTCGACGGGTCGGAACCGTGCGCGAGCGGCGCGTCGGTCGGGTTTCCTGCGACGACCTCGCGTGCATTCGTCGACGGCTGGGAAACGTCGTACCGTGCCTTCTTCCCGTACCGCTTCGTCGGCGAGAACTTCACCGAGAACGAGCACCGCTACTACGGCTTCCGCAAGGTGGACGCGCCGGAGAAGATGCTGATCGAGTTCGGCGAGATGACCTGCCCCGCGCAGTTCGCCTGGATGAAGCCGCGGCTCGCGGAGATGGGCGACAAGCTCGCGGCGTTTCTGATGGAGCGCGTCCCCAAGTGAGGCGCGCGGCGTTCGCCGCCGGCGCGCTCGCGGCGTGCGCGCTCCCGCGCGCGGCGTCGGCGCAGCCGAAGCTCTACGTCGGCGACGTCGTCGAGCGCATCCCCGGAATCACCGGCGTCGTCGCACGCACGATGGGGAACGGGGCGCCGCTCATCGACCTGCGCGGCGACGAGAAGTTCGCTTCCGCTTCGGTCATCAAGCTCGCGATCATGGCGACGGTCTACCGCGCCTACGACGCGGGGACGGCGCGGCCGACCGACGTCATCCGCACCAAGGCTTCCGACCTGATCGGCGGCTCCGACGTGCTGGCCGGCTCGGCACCGGGCGAGGGCTGGCGGATCGACACGCTGGTCAAGGCGATGATCCACGTCAGCGACAACTCGGCCTCGAACACGCTGATCTCCGCCTTCGGCATGGGTTCGATCAACGCGACGATGCGCCGCGCCGGGATGGTCAACTCGAAGCTCGCGCGCCACTTCGCCGACGTCGTCCCGCCCTGGCGGCGCAGCGAGAACATCATCACGCCGAAGGACACCGCGGCGCTGCTGTTCGCGATCGAGCGCGGCGCGCGCGAGGGCATCGCGACGATCGCGACGCCGATGAGTTGCCGCGCGATGATCGACGTCATGCTCGGCAACGACGACACGACGAAGATCGTGCGCGGCCTGCCGCGCGGGACGCCGGTCGCGCACAAGACCGGCGAGATCGACTACGTGCGCAACGACGCCGGGATCGTCGACCCGTTCGGCGAC
>JAFAMK010000117.1 GCA_019233415.1 Vulcanimicrobiota bacterium | reverse complement strand
CGGCTTCGCAGTTCGAACATCGTCAGGCGCGCGCCTTGCAGCAGCGGGCGCGTCTCGTCGACGAACACGTGCAGCTGCTTGCCGGCGCGGTGCGCGGCGACGAAGCAGCCCAGCGCGGTGCCGTCGCCGCCGGTCGCGATCGGTCCGGTGTTGCAGTGCGTCAGGACGTTTCCGCTCGCCGGGAAGAGGTCGATCGCCGCTTCACCGATCCGCCGGTCGACGTCGCGCTGCTCGTCGTGAATGCGCACGGCTTCGGCGAGTTCCGCGCCGGGCGCGGTCGCGAGAATGCGGTCGACGGCCCACGCGAGGTTGACCGCGGTCGGCCGCGCCGCGCGAATCCGCGCAGCGGCCGCTTCGAACGCGGCGGTGTCGGCGGCGTGCAAACGGCGCGCGAGCACGACGCCGTACGCGCCGAAGATGCCGATCGCCGGCGCGCCGCGCACCGCGAGCGTCCGAATCGCTTCGACGACGTCGTCGACCGTCGTCGCACGCTCACGCACGACGGCGCGCGGGAGCGCCCGCTGATCGAGATACCCGACGGCGTCGCCGTCGTACCACACCGAATCCACGCGTGGCGAATTCGGCAGAGGTCGGTGAACTACCGTTCGGTGATGGTCAGACCCTCACGGCGTTTTGGCTCTGGTAGCAACTGCGGCAGTAGACCGGCCGATCGCCGCGCGGTTTGAACGGAACGGTCGTCGCGGTCCCGCACTGGGCGCAGACGGCGTCGAACATCTCGCGAAGCCCGGCGGTCGACGAAGGGATGCCGTTGCCGTTGGCGCGCGCCGTCTTGCGCACGCCGCGGCAGTCGCGGCAGCGCTGCGGTTCGTTCTCGAAACCCTTCTCCGCGTAGAACATCTGGTCGCGGACCGTGAAGTCGAACGTATTCCCGCAGTCTTTGCAAATCAGAACTTTGTTTTCGTACACCGACCTCGGTCGGGCGTCGCCCCCCGACCCCCCTGCTCGTGGACAGCAAACCCGGCGCCGGCCGATTGGCGGCGTCGTACGGGGAGTATACGGTAGCGGCCGTTTCTTGACAATCCGTTGACGAAAGTCCAACCCGGCCTGAGGCGAGCCAGCCAGGGGCACGACCCGAGCCGGCGCAGAAAAAGCCGGGCCCATGCGTCATCGAATGTTCGCGCTCGTCGGCGTGATGCTGCTGTCCTACGCCGTACCGACGACAAGCCAAGCGCAGATTTCCGCTGGCCCTCGCTCCATGCTGCCACCGACCGTCACGTCGAACGACCCCCACACGTACTGCCGCGCGATCTTTGCGGCGACCGCGACCGACGATCCACGCGCCGTAGTCGCCCGCCTTGGCGAATTGCCCCGCCCGTTTGTCGGAACGATCAAGGCGTACGGCGCGGACCGCGTCTGGACGACGACAGTTGCGGCGTCCGCGACGGCAGTGAAAGGCGTGTCGACTTGGGGCCACCCGGCGGGGCGCGAGACCTCCGTCCTGGTGCACGCCGACGGCCCGATCGAAGCGCTCGAATTCGACCCCGCCTGGGCCCCGTGCGCTTTCCGCGCCGGCGTCCGCACACGCACTCCCGACGATGCGCCCGACGTCCCCCGCCCCGTCGTCTACGCGACCGGCGGCATCCCGATCGCGCCAGCAACCTGCCCGCAGCCGTACGTCGCGACGTCGGTCCGCTCCGTGGCGACGCCGGAGTCACCCGCAATGGCGCTTCAGCAAGGCGTCGTGGGCTCCGTGCGCGTCGGCGTCTCGCTCGACGAGCGCGGCGCCTACACGTCCGGCGAGATCATCAGCTCACCCTCGGCGATGCTGAACCAAGCCGCACTCGCCGCCGCAAAGCGAAGCACCTACACACCAGCCGTCTTCCGCTGCCAACCGTCCCCGAGCGGCTACGAAGTCACGATCGAGTTCACCGCGCGATAGCGCCTCAGCTACCGGAACCCCACCCGGACGTTGCTGCGCTTCGGGCCGATGACTGCGACCGTTGCGGCGGCGATGGCGGCTTCGTAGCCTTTGTCGCCTCGGGCAGGGTCGGCGCGTTCTTCGGCTTGGGCACGGTTTTCGGTGGTGAGGATGCCGAAGCCGATCGGGATGCCGGTGTCGAGTTGGACGGTCATGATGCCGCGGGCGCACTCG
>JAFAMK010000105.1 GCA_019233415.1 Vulcanimicrobiota bacterium | reverse complement strand
CCCTCAACCGCTCCCCGGCGACTCGCGCCGTCGTCTCGGCGCTCCTCGCCGCCCGCCGCGCGTGGTAACGGAAATACCGCGGTAACACGCATTCGTCCATGCTTCGGGCATGGACGGATTCGATGGACTCCTACGGGAAGCGCTGATCGTCACCGCGGCGCTCGCGTTGCCGGTACTGATTGCGGCGGCGACTGTTGCGGCAACGGTCGCGGTGCTTCAGGCGGCGACGCAGGTGCAGGAGCAGACGCTGACGATGCTGCCCAAGGTGCTTGCGGTCGGGACGATGATCGCGCTGTTCGGGCGGTTCGGCATCGGGTTGTGCGCGCGGCTGTTCCATGAGATCGTCGCGGCGATTCCGATGCTCGTGCGCGGCTGATGTGCGCGGCCACGTTGCGGCCATCGTGCGGCAACGTGCAGCGCCGACGATGGAGGCGTGACGCCGCCTGATCCGACATTGTTCCTCGTGTTCGCCCGGTCGGCGGGTCTGGTTGCGCGCGCGCCGGGCTTCTCGCATCCGTCGGTGCCGCCGATGGTGCGGGCCGGCCTCGCGCTCGCGCTCGCGTTCGCCGTGGCGCCGCACGTCGGGCCGGCGCGTGGGCTGGACCTCGTCATGTTGACGGTGGCGCTTGCCGGTGACTTCGCGGTCGGTGCGGCGATCGGGTTCGGTGCAGCGCTCCTCTACGACGGCGCGTATTTCGCGGGGCGCGCGATCGACGACTATCTCGGCGTGCGCGGGAGCGTGCCCGGTGCGAACGTCACGAGCGCGCAGGCCTTCGGACGGCTCTGGTCCGCGACGTTTCTGGCGGCGTTCGTGCTGCTCGACGGCTGGGTCCCCGTCGTTCGCGCCTTCGACGAATCCTTCGCACACGTTGCTGCCGGCGCGTTCGTCACGCCTGATACGTGGTCGCGGTTTGCCTTTGCACTGCCGGCGACGATCCTGCGCGCTGCGCTCATCGTTGCGATGCCGGCGATCGCGGTAGCCGCGGTGGTTCAACTCGCGCTTGGTGCGGTTGCGCGGGTCGTGCCGCGCTTCTCCGGCTCCGGCTTGGCGTTTCCGAGCACCTTCGCGGCCGCACTGCTCGTCACGCTCGTCGCGATCCCGCTCCTGGCGCCGGTCGGTGCGCACCCGTGGCTCGTGCTGCCGTGGGGTGCGGCGCGGTGAGTGCGGCGGGCGAGAAGCCGTTCGACCCGACTCCGGCGCGCCGGCGACGCGCACGGCGCGAGGGCAATGTCGCGCGATCGAATGAGATCACGAGCGTCGCCGCGTTCGCTGCCGCGCTGCTCGCCGTCACGGCTGCCGCCCCACTTGCCGCCGATGCTGCAATCGCCGCCTTGCGCGACGTCATCGCGCACGTGTCGGCGGCCGCAGCGGTCGCTCGGCGCGCCGACGTGATCGTCGTTTCGCCGGCGCTTCGCTATGTCGCGTCGTTCGCGCTTCTACCGGTGACCGCAGCGGCTTGCGCCGGAAGTGCGGTCGCGCTCGTGCAGGTCGGTGGTTTGCGCTTTTCCGGCGTGCGCTTCGATCCGAAACGGCTCGATCCGGTCGCTGGGCTGAAACGTATGGTCGGGGGTGAGGCTGTCGTCGCCGCGGCGCGCGCAGTTCTCGGGCTCGGTGCTGCAGTGCTCGCGGTCCTGCCGGTCGTGCGCGAAGCGATCGCGTCGGCCGGCACGCTCGGTTCGAGCGGTGCGGCGATGGCACTCGTCGCGTCTGCGGCGCTGCGGGTCTGTGGAGCGGTGCTGTGCGTCGGTGGCATGTTCGCCGTTGCCGACTACATGCTCGTGCGGCGGCGGTGGTTGCGCGGTTTGCGCATGTCGCTCGATGAGGTGCGGCGGGACGCGAAGGAGAACGACGGCGATCCGCAGGCACGGGCGCGGCGCAAGAGCGTGCACCGCGGAATCGTGCGCGGTGGAATCGGGCGCGTTCGCGAGGCGTCGTTCGTCGTCGTCAATCCGGAGCACGTCGCGGTTGCGCTGCGCTATGCGCCGCCCGAAGTTCCGGTCCCGGAAATCCTCGTTCGTGCGCTCGACGATGCGGCGTTACGGGTGAAGGTCCTTGCTCGCGAGCTTGCGATCCCAATCGTCGAAGACGTCGCGCTTGCGCGAGCGCTGTATGCCCAGGGCGAGGCTGGGAGTACGATTCCGCCCGCGACGTACGTAGCGGTCGCGCTGGTCGTAGCGGCGCTCGCGCGCGACGGATTGCTGACGTGAGCTGGAGGGCGCGGTGAGCGGGAAGGTGACGAGCGCGTTTGCCGTAGCGGTGCTCGGCGTCGTGGCGATTCTGATCGTCCCGCTTGCGCCGCCGCTGCTCGACGCGTTGCTGGCGCTGAACGTGTTCGGCTCAGCGCTGGTGCTGCTGATCAGCCTGCGTGTCGAGGAGCCGCTGGAGTTCTCCGCGTTTGCGCCGTCGCTGCTCCTCGCGACGCTCTTCCGGCTCGCGCTCGACGTCAGCGCGACGCGGCTGATTCTTACGCAGGGACATGAACCTGGCGGAGCCGGGGCGTTGATTCCGGCGTTCGGCCAATTCGTCGTGCGTGGCAACGTCATCGTCGGACTCATCGTGTTTGCGATTCTGATCACGATTCAGTTCGTCGTCATCGCGACCGGAGCGCAGCGGGTGGCCGAAGTGTGTGCCCGGTTCACGCTCGATGCGATGCCGGGGAAACAGATGGCGATCGACGCGGACCTGCACGCCGGACTGCTCGACGCGGACACGGCGCGCCGAAAGCGGGCGCGGGTGCAGCGCGAAGCCGACTTCTACGCGGCGATGGACGGAGCCGGCAAGTTCGTGAAGGGCGATGCGGTCGCGGCGCTGGTCATCGTCGTGCTGAACCTGCTCGGTGGTGTCGTCGTCGGCGCACTGTACCACGGAATGGCGCCGCTCGACGCGGTCGAGACGTTCGCGATCTTGTCGATCGGGAACGCGCTGCTCACGACGCTGCCGGCGTTTCTGCTGTCCACGGCGATGGGGCTGATGGTGACGCGCGTGGCTGGGGACGGCGCGCTCGGGGTCGACCTTGCGGCGCAGTTGCTGGCGCGGCCCGATGCCCTGCGCGTCGCGGCCGTGCTCGTGTTCGCGCTGGCGTTCGTGCCGTCGTTTCCGGGGCCGCTTTTCGGTACGCTCGGTGTTGCGGCGTTCGGCGGCGCGCTGCTCGCGGAGCGGCGCCTGCGGGTCCTGGCGGCGCAAGGGCAGGCGGAGCGCGCGCAGCGGCGGCGCGAGGCCGTCCGGCGACCGGAGACGGCGTTCGGGCTCGTCGGCGTCGACGCGCTGGCCATCGACGTCGGCGCCGATCTCTATGGCCTGCTCGCGGCGCCGAACTGCGAGGCGCTGCTCGACCGTGTGGCCGACGTGCGCCGCGCGCTCGCGGCCGAAACGGGAGTCGTCATTCCGGGTGTACGGCTCCGCGACGATCCGCTGCGCGACCCGCGCACCTACGCGCTGCGCGTGCGAGACCGCGTCGTCGGCGAGGGCGTCGTGCGGCTCGACCGGCTCGTCGCCGTTGCCGCGCCGGAGGTTCTGGACCGTCTCGGCGGCGAGCCGACGACCGAGCCCGTCTACGGGCTCGCCGCGCGCTGGATCGGAGAGGACGGGCGCGAGCGCGCGCAGCGGCTCGGCGCGCTGACGTTCGATGCGATTTCGATCGTCGGCTCGCACCTTGCCGAGGTCGCGCGCGCACACGCCGCAGAGTTGTTCGGGCGGCAAGAGTTTCAGACGCTGGTCGAGCACTTGCGGGCGTCGGTTCCGTCGGTCGTGAA
The DNA here is from genome assembly GCA_019233415.1 of Vulcanimicrobiota bacterium. GTDB lineage: Bacteria > Vulcanimicrobiota > Vulcanimicrobiia > Vulcanimicrobiales > Vulcanimicrobiaceae > Vulcanimicrobium. The sequence continues at coordinate 3,585 of JAFAMK010000105.1, read as the reverse complement.
GGACATCGGCGGCGACATGCTGCCGGCTGGCGCTGCGCATCGCGCGCTCGTGCATCTGCTGCGCGAACGTGTCTGGCCGCGCGATCCCGTCGCGGTCTTCGAAGCGCTCGTCGACGCTGCGGCCCTGACGCGCGACCCGCGCGAGCTGGCCGAGGCGGTCCGGCGGCTCGTCGTGCCGCAGCAGCTTCGCCGTGACGGGATCGCGCGGTTGCGACCGCTGATTCTCGCGCCGGCGTTCGAGGCCGAGTTGGCGCGCATGTGGTCGGCCGAGGGCGGCCTTGCGCCCGATCCGCGCACCGCGCTCGCGGTTCGCGAGGCAGTCGCGCGCTATGCGGCGGACGGTGCATGCGCGCCGCATGCAATCGTTGTCACGGCGCCGCTCCGCCCGCTGCTCGCGGATTTTCTCGAGCGCAGTACGCCCGGCGTTGCGGTCTACGCGTATGCCGAACTGCCGCCCGAGCTTGCGCTCGAACCCGTCGCGCTCGTCGACGCACCGCTGCACGCTGCATAGAAAAACGGCGCCGTCGGTACGACGGCGCCGTGCGTGTTCGCGCTCGCTGCGTCAGGGACGAACGCAGAAGCAGCCGTTGGGGAAGCAGCGGTAGACGAGGCCTGGTCCACACAGGATCACGTGCGGTGCCTGGTAGATCGTTGCCTTCGTCTGCGCGGCGCCGCTGGGCATGCTCACGAGAAGCGCAGCAGCGAGAAACAACAGTCCGCCGAGGCGGGGTCCGGTCAGCTTGGACATCACACCCTCCGATCGTCTGAGACGGAAACTGGGGCATTTAGCGTAGACCACGCGTCCGCTCGCGGCAACAGACGACCGAGGGTCAGGCCGTCGTCTCCGCGGCAGTTCGCGTGCCGCCGCCCGTGACGGACGACCAGTTGAACCGGCCGGTGACCTGCATCATCACGAACAGGGTGACGATTGCGCCGATCGTGATCGACAGGCCGCTGTAGCCTTCATCGAAGAGCGCGTACGAGAACAGGATCAGGTAGAAGAACTGCGCGAGCGCGGCTTCGACGGCGGCGAAACGCAGGCCGACGACCAGCCGCAGGTACGAGACCGTCAGCGCCATCGAGACCATCGAGCACAGCAGGAACGCCCAGCCGAGCGGGATGCGGTCGACGGTGTACGCGAACAGAAGATGGAACGCGAAGAACGCCGCCGCGAGGAACAGGTAGTTCATCGGGTGCAGCTCGATGCGGCGCAGCCGCGTCACGACGAGCATGACGAAGACATAGAAGGACAGCGAGAGCGGCGCCCACATCGTGATCCGTTGAGCGATCGGGCCGGGCTGCAGCTTCTGCGGAAACGCCATCCCGATCCCGAAGCCGTTGACGAGTTGGCTGTAGTTCCACGTCAGCGTCCAGCCGCCGCCGGTGCGCTTTTCCTCGGTCGGCGAGAGCGTCTGCGGCGGGAAGTCGATCGCGTCGAAGTTCGTGCGCATCGTCAGGCGGAAGTCGCGCACGCCGACGATCGCGTCGTCGCCGAACCGGTACCGCCACGTGTCGAGCCCGTGCGAACGATAGCCGACGGCGAGCTCGGCCGACTGCCCGCGCGCGATCGGGAGCGACGCGGTGAGGTGGCCGTCACCGTTCGTCGCGGCGATCGGCTTGCCGTTCATCGTGAAGACGACGTCCTCGTACGTCGCGTCCGCGGCCGGGAAGGGGAAGCGCACGATGAGCCGCCCGTCGCGATCCGCGGTGACGCGGTACGTCGCCGCAAAGCCGACGGTGTAGGTATTGTACCAGAGCAAACCCTTTTGGCGCTGATCGAGTGCGAGGTCGACGTCGACCCGCGCCGACATCGGCGCGATCTGCGACTCGGTTTCCACCAAGTGGTGATTTCCGTCGCGCGTCATCCACCCGATCGAGAAGCGCGGTGCGGTCTGCGTCTGCGCCGTGCCCCAGAGCGCGGCGAGCTGCTGGCGCTGCGAACTGTCCGCCGCGTCGGTGCGGAGGACGAGTGTTTGGGCGAGGATCGCCCACCCGGTCGTCGCCGCGATGACCACCAGCGCGACGGCAAACAGGTACGAGCTCGACTTCATGTCTTTGCCTCACAAAGCGTCTGAATGATAAGCTTTGTAACACAGAGTATCGACCCAGCGCAAGCTCTGCCCGGCGGAGGCGCGGCGCCGGGCGGCGTACCGACCCGTACCGTGCAACATCGTGAGGGTGAGCCGGTACGACGCGGCGTGCATGCGTTGCCGGCAGAGGCTGAGGCGCTTGTCGCGCGGATCGAAAGCATGCTGGCGCAGGCCGACCGGCTCGTGGCGGCCGGCGGCAGTGACGAGGCCGCGTTCGCGCTGCGCGAGACCGAGCGGCGCTATCTGCCCGACACGCTCAAGGCCTACCTGGACGTCCCGCCCGCGCGGCGCGACGCGACGGCCGAGACGATGCTCATCGAGCAGCTTCGGCTGCTCGAACGCGCCACGGCACAGCGGCTGAAGGTGCTCTCGGAGAGCGCCGAGACCGCGCTGGCCGCGAACGGCACCTTCCTGACCGAGCGGTTCGGCGCGCTCGACACGCTGCCGGAGACCGCGCCGCTCGGCGCCGACCCGTCCGACGGGGCACCGCCGACCGCGCTCGTGCGACGGCTGCTGGAGGCGGTCGAGCGCGAGGCGGGCGCCGAGCCGGGCGCGATCCTCGAACGTGCGGCGGCGCGGTTCGCCGCGGCGTTCCCGGCGATCACGACCGTCCAGCGCGGGGGGATGTTCGGGCGCGGACCGGTCGAGGTGGTCGCGCTCGACGTGCCGCGCCGCGACGACCTGCAGCGCTACCAGCTCGTCCGCACGCGCGCCGGCGCGGTCGAGGCGACGGTCACGCGCTACCTGCGCGGGATCAAGAACCGAACCTACGCCTACGACGTCGGTGAGTGGGCGCAGGCGCTGATCGAAGACCTCGCCGCGTACGTCGAGCGCGAACGCGGCGCGCGCGCCACCCTCACCCGCCTCTTCATGGAGCAACGATGAGCTTTTTCGGGATCGGCCAGCGTGGCCAGCAGCAGCAATCCGACGTGCGCACGACGCAGGGCGGCGTCCCGGTCGACGCGGTCTCGCGCCTGCGCCGGATGCGCGGCGAGGGCGGTCAGCCGCTCTTCACCAGCGACCTGTCGGTCTCGGAGTTCGTGCTCCTCGAACAGATGGGATGGCGTCCGCTCGGGCTCGTGCTCGGCAGCTCGATCTACCACGTCGGGATTCAGTACGCCAACTACTACCAGAACCAGCAGCTGCAGTACCTGACCGCCGCGATGTACGAGGCGCGCGAGCTGGCGATGTCGCGCATGGAAGAAGAAGCCGACGTGCTCGGCGCCGACGGCGTCGTCGGCGTGCGGCTCGAGGTCGGCGGCTACGACTGGGCCGAGAACGCGCTGGAGTTCACCGCGATCGGGACGGCGGTGAAGGCGCCGCCCGGCGAGGCGCCGTGGCGCACGCTCGACAACAAGCCGTTCACGTCGGACTTCTCGGTGCAAGACTTCTACAAGCTCGTCACCTCGACCGGATACGTTCCGCGCGAGCTGGTGCTCGGGAACTGCGTTTACCACATCGCGCACCAGGGCTTCGCGCAGGCGATGCGCACGCT